>JACMQR010000301.1 GCA_014376885.1 Polaromonas sp. | reverse complement strand
GGTTGAAAGAGCGCGGCGTCCGAGCGACTGCCGCAGTGTATTGTTATCCGCCTACAGGAGTGTTAATTGAACGCCATCTCTACTTTTGCCCAGCGCGCGGTTCTGTCCGCTGTCGCCTGCGCTGCTGCCGCACTGGCCATGCCCGCATGGTCCCAGGTTGATCCCAGCGAACTGGTCAACGCCTTCGAAAGCGTCAACGGTAAATTTTCAGGCTTTCGGCGCTCCGGTGCCAAGGGCCTTTGCGCGATGGCCGAATTTGTCGGGAACGCAGAAGGCCGTGCGCTGTCGGTGTCGTCAGCCTTTAGCGGCAAGGCGGTTCCCGTGGTGGCCCGCTTTTCAATGGGCGGCGGCAATCCCAAGGCGCTGGACAATGTCAAGAGCCAGCGCAACCTAGCGCTTCAGTTTGATCTGCCCGCCAATGAGACCTGGCTGATGGGCAACATCTCCTCCCCGGTGTTCGGCGCGGCCACGCCCCAGCAGCTGCTGGGCCGGCTGGCGTCGCTAACGCCAGACCCGGAAACGAAAAAGGTCGATGCGGACAAGGTCAAGGCTTTTGCCGACGCCAACCCGGAGGTCTTGCTCCAGGGCAAATACTTTGCCAGCCAGAGCGTGCCGGCCAGTTTTGCAAAAGTCAACTACTGGGGCGTGCATGCCTTCGGCTTTACCGACGCCGCTGGCAAGAAGCAGTTTGGCAAGTGGGTGTTCGAGCCGGTCGGCGGCACACAAGGCTTGAGCGATGAGGAAGCCAAGGCCAAGGGCGCCGAGTTTTTGTTCGATGACCTGCGCCAGCGCGTGGCGGCCGGCCCGGTGGCCTTCGATTTCGTGGTGCAACTGGCGCAGCCCGGTGACAAGATCGACAGCGCCGTGACGCCGCTGCCCGATGAGCGCAAGAAAGTTACCGTCGGCCGCTTGACCATCAAGTCGGTGTCACCCGATGCCACCGGTCCCTGCGTGACCATCAACTACAACCCAATGGTTCTGCCCAAGGGCGTCGAGGCTTCTAGCGACCCGATGCTGGCAGCCCGCGTGGCGCCCTATGCCGTGTCGTTAGGGCGCCGCCTGGTCGAAGGGCCCAAACAGTAGGGCAAGGACGCGCCGGTCGGTCCTTCGAAACGCGATGAGGCCGGAGGCGCGCGCCGTTCTGGTCGGTTGCTTAGCATGTTCCCAATCCAAAAAATCAGGAAGAGCCACCGGACATGCGTATTGATCCCGTCACGCCGGATGTCTTGAAACCAGCGCTGGAGCCCCGGCCGCTCGCCAGCGAGCACCCGAACCAGTTCGCCCTGCTCAGGCAGCGCCGCTTCGCGCCGTTTTTCTGGACCCAGTTCTCGGGCGCGGCGAATGACAACCTGTTCAAGTTCGCCTTCACCGTGATGGTGACCTACCAGCTCAGCATCGGCTGGCTGCCGCCGGCGCTGGCCGGGCTGGTGATTGGGGCGCTGTTCATCTTGCCGTTCCTGCTGTTTTCGGCGACCAGCGGCCAGCTGACCGACAAGTTCGAGAAAACGCGCATCATCCGCATTGTCAAGAACCTTGAAATCGGCATCATGGCAATCGCCGCCGTGGGCTTTGTCAGCGACGATGTGAATGTTCAGGTGCCGGTGCTTCTGGCCTGCACTTTCCTGATGGGGCTGCATTCAACGCTGTTCGGCCCGGTCAAGTTTGCATATTTGCCGCAGGCGCTCACCGAGCGCGAGCTGACCGGCGGCAACGGCATGGTCGAGATGGGCACGTTTGTCGCCATCTTGCTGGGCAACCTTGCCGGCGGGCTGCTGGTCGCGGTGCCGGGCGCTGGGCCAAAGGTTGTGGCGGCGGCATGCGTGGCGCTGGCGCTGGCCGGGCGCCTGGTGGCGCAGTTCATCCCGGCGGCGCCGGCGACCGATCCAGGCTTGAAAATCAACTGGAACCCGGTGCTAGAGACCTGGCGCAACCTCCGGCTGGCGCACGGCAACAGCGTGGTCTTCCGCTCGATGCTGGGCATCAGCTGGATGTGGTTTTTCGGCGCGGTGTTCTTGAGCCAGTTCCCCAGCTTTGCCAAGGAGGTGCTGCATGGCGACGAGCAGGTGGCGTCGCTGCTGCTGGTGGTTTTTTCCATCGGCATTGCCACCGGCTCGCTGCTGTGCGAGGTGCTCTCGCGCCGCCATGTCGAGATCGGCCTGGTGCCGCTAGGAGCGATTGGCATGAGCGTGTTCGCCATCGACCTGTACTTTGCCGCGCGCGGCTTGCCGGCCTCAAGCCTGATGGGCGCGAGCCGCTTCATCGGCCAGCCGGCGCACTGGCGGGTGATGGCCGACCTGGCGCTGCTCAGCCTGTTCGCCGGCCTGTACAGCGTGCCGATGTACGCGCTGATCCAGCTGCGCAGCCAGCCGACGCACCGCGCCCGCATCATCGCCGCCAACAATATTTTGAATGCGTTGTTCATGATCGTCAGCGCCATCCTGGCTGGCGCGCTGCTCAAGGCGAACTTCAGCATTCCGCAGATTTTTTTGTTCACCGGCCTGGCCAATGCGGCGGTGGCGTTCTACATCTTCCTGCGGGTGCCCGAGTATTTGCTGCGTTTCGCGGCGCTGCTGCTGTCGCGCTGCATCTACCGCTTCCGGGTCATGGGCGACGAGCACATTGCGGCCAAGGGACCAGCAGTGCTGATCTGCAACCACGTCAGCTTCATCGACCCGCTGCTCTTGATGGCCGCCAGCCCGCGGCCGATCTACTGCCTGCTGGACCAGCGGATTTTGAAAGTGCCGGTGCTCGGCGGGCTGCTTCGGCTGGCCCAAGCGATTCCGGTGGCGCCGCGCGCCGAAGACCCGGCGGCCTACGAGGCAGCGCTTGAAGCCGCCGCCCAGGTGCTGCGCAATGGCGACCTGCTGGCGATCTTTCCCGAGGGCGGCATCCCTCCCCGCGACGGCCAGCTCCAGCCGTTCAAGGGCGGCATCATGAAAATCCTCGACAACGCAAGGCGGGACGGCCTGCAGGTGCCGGTGGTGCCCATGGCGCTGACCAATCTGTGGGGGTCTTTGTTCAGTCGGGTCTGCCTGACTGTCGGCGCGCCGCTGGCGGCTGCGGATGCTGCGCCGGATGTGCTGCGGGCACGGGTGGCAGCGCTTTTGAAGGCTTGAGTCTTTTGCTATTTATTTTATAGCGGTGCGGTGTCTGGCCCGGGTGGGTTTCCTCAGACGGGCCGGCCGAAAAACGGGTAGCCCGGGTCGTTGTAGCCAGGCGTTGACGCATGGCCGGGCTCCACGAGGCTGTTGACGAAGGCTTCGTCTTCCTTGTCCAGCGCCAGGTCCAGCGCGCCATAGACATCTTCAAGGTGTGACAGTGCGCGCGGGCCTAGGATGACCGCGCTGACCAGCGGATTGGCCAGCACCCAGGCGGCGGCGAACTGGCCGGGCACCCAGCCTTTGGCTTCGCAGCGCGCCTTGATTCTCTGGGCAATCACCAAGGACTCCTCGCGGAACTCGGTCTCCAGGATGCGCTTGTCGCCGCTGCCGGCGCGCGTGCCCTCGGCCGGCGGCTGGCCGGGCGGGTACTTGCCGGTCAGCACGCCGCGCGCCAGCGGGCTGTAGGGCACCACGCCCAGGCCGTAGTGGCCGCAGGCCGGCAAAATTTCTACTTCCGGCCCGCGGTTGAGCAGGTTGTAGTAGGGCTGGCAGACGGCGGGCGGCGGCACGCCGGCCTGCTCGCACAGCCGCACCACCTCGGCAATGCGCCAGCCGCGAAAGTTCGACAGGCCAAAGCTGCGGATCTTGCCGGCCCGGATCAGGTCGCCCAGCGCGCGCACTGCCTCGTCCAGGTTTTCCTCGTGGTAGTCGCGGTGCAGGTAAAGGATGTCGAGGTAGTCGGTTTGCAACCGCGCCAAAATGGCGTCGGTTTGCTGGACCAGCCAGCGGCGCGAGTAGTGGCTGTGGTTCGGCGCATCGTCGACCGGATTACCCAGCTTGCTGGCCAGAACCCAGTGGTCGCGCTGCCCCTGGAGCCACCGGCCGACATCGCGCTCGGACTGGCCGTGGTTGTAGACGTCGGCGGTGTCGATGAAATTGATGCCGTGCGCTTTGGCCGAAGCCATGATGTTCGCGGCTTCGTCGTACGCGGTCTGCCGGCCGAACATCATCGTGCCCAGGCAGAGGGTGGACACCTTCAGGTTGCTTTTTCCGAGGCGGCGGTACTGCATGGCGTGACTCCTTGTTGGCGGGGATGGGTCTGAACGGTGATCGAAGCAGCGTGGCGCAGCCCAGGCTCAGGGCACCAGCGGCTCGACCAGGTATTCCTTGGCGTACCAGTAGGTTTCGGGCGTCTTCAAGGCGGCCATGAAGCCGTCGTTTTCATCCTGGCGCGAGCGTAAATCCCAGCGCTCGTCGATGATCCGGCAGCGCGCGCAGGGCGCCTGGCCGACGCGCCGCTGCACCAGCGCGTAGCGGCTGGTTTCGAGAAGGCCCTCGACATCGGCGAAATCGACCGGCTGGGCGGCAAAGTAGTCTTTGATCTTCGCGCCCGGAATGATGAATTCGTAGCGCTCGAAATGGCCGTTGAAGTTGCTCGGCACCTGCACCGTCTGGCCCTTGAGCAGCGCATGGGTTTCGGGCTTGAAGCGGCCCAGCTCGCCGTTGAACGGATTCGTCACCCAGGCCAGCGCGAACAACACTGCAAAACCCGCCAGCGCCGCAAGCGGCCGGGTCCATGACTTTTTAACGACGCCGGCCAGGCAGGCCAGCGCCGCGCTGGCCACGAACAGCCAGAACAGCGGCGACAAAACCCACGGGTTTTGCGTGGCGCGCACCGCGCCATAGCCGATCAGGCCCATGGCCAGCAGGCCGGTCATGCAGACCAACAGCGTGAGGCTGAACCAGAGCCGGCCGATGCGCTGCCAGTACAGCGCCATGACCACGGCCAGCGCCGGCATGGCCGGAATCAGGTAGCGCGTCGAGCGCTGCGTCGGCAGCATGAACACCAGCGCCAGCGCCAGCAGCCAGAGCCACATGATTTTTTCGGCCGGGCTGAGGGCTTGCGCCGAGCCTTTACGCTGCCGGTAGCTGCGCCAGGCGGCGACAAAGCAGCCCACCGCCAGCGGCAGCAAAAACAGCGCATTGGAAAAGTAGCCGGTCAAAATCGTCAGGATGCTGCTGCCGCCGCTGAAGGCAGCCTTGAAGTAGCCTTTTGACGAGTTCAGCTTGCCGGCGTTTTCGCCGACGACAAACTCGCGCCAGACCTCGCCCGGCTGCGGGTCCAGGGCAAACCACAGGCCGAAAATGCCCAGGCCCAGGGCGCAGACCAGCGCGACCTTGAGGCCGTCCTGGACGATGCCGGGCCGCAAAATCCGCCACGGTGCCGCCTGCGCGACCACCGCCTGGTAGCACAGCGCCAGCGCAAAGCCGACCGGCACCACCATCACGAAGGACTTGTACAGGCAGCCGATGCCCACGGCCACGCCGGCGAGCAACGGGAACTTCCAGTTGGAGGCCAGCAGACGGGCGGGCGACCAGGCCAGGGCGAAGAACACGCCGAACAGCCAGAAGGTCTCGGGCGCGCTGGTCAGGAAGGGCCGGCCGTAGCGGTAGGTGGTGAAGAACGACAGGTAGACCAGCGCGGCGATGGCGCCCATGGTCATGGCGTGGCGGCTTTGCTGCGCGGCGCTGGCGGCATCGGGCGTGGCTTCGGCATGGCGCACCGTCTTCCAGGTCAGCAGCGCCACCATCAGCGTGATGCCCCAGGTGTAGGCGACGCTGGGCAGGCGCAGGCGCAGCAGCGTCCAGTGGTCGCCCCAGCCGCCGGCCACCATCGCCTGCCAGAACAGCAGCGGCGGCTTGGTGTTGCGCATCGCCTCCCAGGCGCTTTGCAGCGGCAGCCAGTGGCCGCTGGCTGCAGTCAGGCGGGCGATGTTCGCATACACCAGCTCGTCGCCATTGCGCGGAATATGGTCGCCGCCCAGGCCGAACAGGTAGGCCAGCGCCACCAGCAGCGCCAGGCCGATCCAGACCCGGTGGAAGGAGCGGCCGGCGGGTGGCGGGGTGGCATCCAAGCTTGTCATGGGCATCAAAAATTAATGTGTGGCCTTGCGATGCCGGCGAAAGGTCAGCCTGTCATTGGCGACAAAGTTGACCACGCTGGACAGCGCGATGGCGATCACATTGGCCACCAGGTAGTGCAAATACAGCGCCAGCCACTTGGTCAGCAGCGACTGCAAAATGATCGACAGCGCGGCAGCCATCACATACTTGGCGAACAGCCGCAGCGCCGGCTGGGGCGCGCTGCGCGTGCGGTCACGCCAGGTCAGGCGCCGGTTCCAGTAAAAGTTGCTGATGGTGGCGACTGTGATGGCCAGCGCGATCGAGTAATTCAGCCGCTGGTGAAAGTCGGCAATGCCGTGCAGCACATGCTCCTGCGCCAGGTAGAGCACAGCGATGTTGATCACCGTGCCGCTCCCGCCAACCATGCCGAACTTGATGAAGCGCCAGCGTAGCATCTGCTGAAAGCGCGGCGGCAGCAGGCGGACCAGCGTTTCGGCAAAGGTTCTCAGGCGTGACATAGAGCGTGGGTGTTCAGGCGGCCGCCAGGCATTCGCGCGCCTTGGCCAGCACGGCGCCGGGCGCGATCACCTTGAGGCACTGGTTGTCGCCGTCACAGTACGAGGTGCGGTGGTTGTAGGCGGTGAGGCAGGGCGAGCATGGCCACTGGCTGTAGAACGAATGGCACCTGGGCGTCAGCGGCGCGTACAGGGCGGGCGTTTCCGGGCCGAACAGCATCAGCGTCCAGATCGGCGTCAGCGCGGCAAACTGGCCGGGGCCGCCGTCGTTGGTGATCAGCAGGCGCGCCACATGGAACAGCGCCAGCAGCTCGGAAATCGAGCGGGTGTAGCCGGTCAGGTCGACGATATTGCCCCCACGGTCGCTCACTTCGTGTAGCTTCCTGCTCCCCGAGGGGGCCGCTGCGCCTGCGGTCTGGCGAAGCCAGTCCCGCGGCCCCTGCTTGAAGGGACGGGAACGCCCACACCCATTTGCCGCTTATAGCTTCTCCGAACCAAAGGGGGCCTCTGCGCCTGTGGTGCGCGTATGAAACGGCGCCGCTTTCTTGCAGCCTCGGCCCTGGCGCTGGCCGCTTGCCGCCCCCACCCTGACATTTCGGGTGGCTTCGTGGGTGCTGCGCTTGAACGTGGCCACTTGCTGCGTGCGCCGCTGCTCCAGCGCTCACCCCGCACAAGCCACCGCACGCGGGTGCTGGTGGTGGGCGGCGGTGTGGCGGGT
>JACMQR010000041.1 GCA_014376885.1 Polaromonas sp. | reverse complement strand
GGCGCTGCCATGGCGCGGTCGATGACGATTTCCCGCATGTACGGCGGCAGCACGCCGGATGCTTCGAGAAAGCAGACAAAGCCCAGGCTTTGTGCGCCGAGGTGCTCCTGCTCGGCCACGCAATAGACCCGCAAGCTGTGGGGGTCCTGGGGCTGCATCCCGCCCAAAGCGCGGGCCGGGCGAGGGCCGCCCGCAGAGCCGGCGCAGGGCTTGTCTGGCAGGTTGATCTGCGCGCCTTTGGCCGCGATGTTCAGGCCGTCAAGCCACACCAGCGCTTCGTGGATTTCTTCGGCTTCAAACCCCGCCGCAATCAGCTTGCGCCCCAGCCGGTCGATTTCAGGGCAGGCAGCGCCCTGCCAGTAATTTTCGTAAACATAGACCAGGACTTCAAACATGCAATCAATGTACCGCAGATAGGGTCAGCCTGCGGCCAGGCGCTGAAACATTCCGCCCGGAAGGCGCGCCACCTGGCCGTCGAGTTCAAGGCCGAGCAACCGGGCCTGCAAGCCGGCGGTGTCCAGTCCGGTGCGCGCCTGCAGGGCGTCCAGGCTGGAGGCATCGAAGCCGAGCGCCACCAGCAGCGGATCTTCGGCGGCCGCCTCGGGATCGGCCGCTGCGCCGCTTTCGCGCCGCGCGTGCGCTGCGTCAGGCGCCGCAACCGGCGCGGGTAGCGGCCTGAACTCTTCGAGCACATCCTGCGCCACCTCCACCAGCTTGGCGCCCTGCCGGATCAGGGCGTGGCAGCCGCGCGACTGCGGCGAGTGGATCGAGCCGGGAATGGCAAACACCTCCTTGCCCTGCTCGGCGGCCAGCCGGGCGGTGATCAGGGAGCCCGACTGCAGCGCCGCCTCGACCACCAGCGTGCCCCGGCTCAGGCCGGAGATGATGCGGTTGCGCCTGGGAAAATTGGCGGTCAGTGGCGGCGTGCCCAGGGGAAATTCGCTGACCAGCATGCCCTGGCCGGCAATCCGGTGCGCCAGGTCCAGGTGTTGTTTGGGGTAAACCCTGTCCAGTCCGGTGCCGACGACCGCAATCGTCTGGCCACCGCCGAGCAGTGCGCCGTCATGGGCAGCGCCGTCGATGCCCAGCGCCAGCCCCGACACCACGCAGATGCCCGCGCTGCCGAAGGCCTTGGCAAACTGCCGGGCATTGCCCTGGCCTTGCGGCGTCGGGTTGCGGCTGCCGACGATGGCCAGGCTGTTAGCTATTAAATCTGTAGCTGACTGTTCTTGACTGGCAAGCGTGCCGAGCATATAGAGCATCAAAGGCGGGTCTTCGATGTCAAGCAGGACCGCCGGATAGGCGGCATCGCCCAGCACCGCGATGCGCCGGTCGCCTGCGGCCTGCAGCCAGTCCAGCGTGGTCTGCAACTGGGCCGCCAGCCCGGGCGGCTCGCTGTGCAGGCTGGCCGCCAGCTTGTCCGAGCCGAGCTGGCGCACAGTGGCGCGGCTTTGCTCGAAAATCGCCGGCGCCGACCCGAAAGCCGTCAGCAGCCGGCGCGCGGTGCTGTTGCCAATGCCTGGCGTGAGCGCCAGGCGCAGCCAGGCGCGGAGTTCGAAAGCGTCCATGGGCAAGAAATAGTGCAAAAACTCAGGCGGCAGGCCGCGTCACCGGCGGCCGTTCACGCTTTGGCAGTCGCTGGCGATGGCCTTAATCCGGGTTGACAAAGCGGTCGCCAATCTTCACGCTGTCGGTCACCTGCAGCACCAGCGCATACGACAGCCGCTCGAAGGTGCGAAACACCATCAGCAGGCCATTGCGTTCGTTGGGCAGCTTGATGTCCGGGCGGGCGGTGTCTGTTTTGTCCTTGAGCCGCTCGCCGTCCTTCAGGATCGCCATGACATGGCCGCGCTCCAGGCCGTCGCGGGTTCCGCGGTTGACCACCACGATCTGGTTTTCGGCCGCATTGGCAATGGCATTGCCATACACCGAGACGATCTGCCCGCTTTGGGGCGAAGAAGGTGCGCGCGGCACATAGCTGCGCAACTCGCGCGGCGGCTCGGGAAGCAGGCGGTCGCCGACGCGCATTTCTTCTTTGGAGGCCACGATGTCGAGAGTGGCCGGTACGTTTTCAACCTGCAATTTGCCATCCTGGTCCCGGCTTTGGATGCGGGACTCGCCGCGCCTGAGTTCGGCCTTGCCGACGTACTGCGCCTCATAGCCCAGGACCTCTTGGGTGGTCGGGTCCCGAAGGGCGGTGGCATTGCGAAACACCCGGTAGTCCAGCGGCTCGCCCTTGGCGTCGGTCAGGGGTTTGCCGCCGGCATCGGCCGCATAGGCGCCCAGCGCATAGGCCCCCAGCGCATAGGCCCGGTCGCCCCGGCTGAGCAGCACCCGGCCTTCCTGGGTGGCGACGATGCGCGGGGCGCGCGCAAAGGTCGGCTCGTCGACGATCAGCGGCTCGGCCAGAAACGGCTCGATGGCCTGGGGCGCCAGCGTGGGGATCGAGGCATCGCCAAGCGTTTCAATGCGGGTGCGCGGCGACACCCGCACGGTCGGGGTCGCTGCGCCGCTGCCGCCCGCCTGGCCCATGCGCAAGATTGCCCGGCCAGTGCTTTTGTCCAGATGCAATTGCTGGCCGGGGTAGATGCGGTGCGGATTGCGGATGTCCTGCAGGTTCATGCCCCACAGCTCGGGCCAGCGCCACGGGCTTTTCAGGAACAGGCCCGAAATCGCCCACAGGGTGTCGCCCGGCCTGACGACATGGCTGTCCGGCGCATTGGGCGCCAGGTCGGCCAGCGCCACGCCGCTGCGCGCGGTCTGGGCGGCGCTGGCCTGCTGGGCGGGAGTGATGGGAAAATTCTGGGCCTGCGCACCGGCCGGCAGCGCCAGTAGAAAAGCCGCGCATGCTGAAAAGGGGCGAAAACAACCAAAAATTGTGTGCATCTTGTTAAGGCTTGATGGGGCGGGCGGCGCTTGCCTTGCGGTACAGCAAGGCGCATTTTGTAATCTTTGTATCCGAAGAAATTCTCAGGGATTTTGAACCCAAGCCCTTCAATAAGCAATGTTTAGCCGATTCTGAGACGATCGCGGCCTGTAAAAATCGGGAAAAGTGGCGAAAATAGCGACTCTCCCTCATTTCTGTCATGACCCAACTTACCATTCTTCGTTATCCCGACCCGCGCCTGCACACCGTGGCCAAGCCGGTCGCCGCTGTCGACGCCCGCCTGCGGCAGCTGGCCGATGCCATGCTCCAGACCATGTATGCGGCCGAAGGCATCGGCCTGGCGGCCACCCAGGTCGATGTGCATGAGCGGCTGCTGGTCATCGACGTGAGCGAGGCGCGTGACCAGCCCATGGTGCTGGTCAATCCCGAAATCCTCTGGGCCAGCGCCGAGACCCGCATCGGCGAGGAAGGCTGCCTGTCGGTGCCCGGCATCTACGACGGCGTGGAGCGCGCGCTGGCGGTGAAGGTCCAGGCGCTGGACCGGCACGGCCAGCGCCAGGTGATTGAGGCCGAAGGCACGCTGGCGGTGTGCATCCAGCATGAAATGGACCACCTGATGGGCAAGGTGTTTGTCGAGTATTTGTCGCCCCTGAAACGCAACCGCGTCCGAACCAAGCTCATCAAGCAGAAAAAAGACGAGGAACGCGAAGCAGTGCGCTGAATGAAGGCGCAGGAGGGCTGCGAGGCGCTCGACAAGCCGGCGACTCTTTAGAATCACGCCCCATGCGCGTTATTTTTGCCGGTACCCCTGAATTTGCCCGTGTGGCGCTTGCCCGGCTGCACAGCGCCGGCTT
>JACMQR010000300.1 GCA_014376885.1 Polaromonas sp. | reverse complement strand
CCGTCGAAGCCGGCCGAAATGTAGACCAGTTCGGGCTGGAACGCCTTCAGGGCGGGCAGCCAGCGGGTGCTGACGGCGGCGCGGAATTTATCGCTGCCCGAGCGCGACGGCAGGCCGACGTTGACCATGTTCGTCCCCTGGTCGTCGTCGCCGCTGAACGGGTAGATGCCCTGCTCGAAGATCGAGCACATCAGCACCCGCTCGTCGCCGCGAAAGATGTCTTCGCTGCCGTTGCCGTGGTGCACGTCAAAGTCGATCAGGGCCACGCGCTGCAGGCCGTGCATGGTCAGCGCATGGCGAATGCCGACAGCGACATTGTTGAAAAAGCAAAACCCCATGGCGGCGTCGCGCTGGGCATGGTGGCCGGGAGGGCGCACGCAGCAAAAGGCGCTCGGCGCCTGGCCGGCCAGCACCAGATCGGTGGCCAGCACGGCCGCACCGGCGGCGCGCAAGGCAGCGGTCACGGTGAACGGGTTCATGTCGGTGTCGGGATCGACCCTGTGGTAGCCCTCGGCCGGTGACGCCGCCATGAGCTCGCTGACATACAGCGAGGAATGGGCATGCGCCAGCTGCTCCGGCGTGGCCAGCGGCGCGTCATAGGGCCGCATGTGGTCGAGCAGGCCCTTGATCAGCAGCAGGTCGTTGATGGCGCCCAGGCGCTCCGGGCATTCGGGATGGTGGGCGCCCATTTCATGGCGGGCGCAGTCGGCATGGGTGATGTAGGCGGGCAGCACGATTTGTCTCCTTGGGAACGCTCTGGTGGCTCTGACGACTCTGGTCGGATGCACGCTGTCAAGTCTAGTCCGGCCCGGCCGCCCCGGTGTTGATGTGGCGCAATTTTTGCCGCCCGGCGCGGTCCGGGCGGCCCGGGCCCAGCGCTATGGACCGGACGGGCCGGATCTGGGCGCTGCCAAGCGGTCACATGCGCTCGAAAATCGCCGCGATGCCCTGGCCGCCGCCGATGCACATCGTCACCAGCGCATAGCGGCCCTGCACGCGCTGCAACTCGTGCAGGGCCTTGACAGTGATCAAGGCGCCGGTGGCGCCGATCGGGTGGCCCAGCGAGATGCCCGAGCCGTTGGGGTTGACCTTGGCCGGGTCCAGGCCCAGGTCACGCGTGACAGCGCAGGCCTGGGCGGCAAAGGCTTCGTTGGCCTCGATCACATCCAGGTCACCCACCGTCAGGCCGGCTTTTTTCAGCGCCAGCTGGGTGGCCGGCACCGGGCCGATGCCCATGAACTTGGGATCGACGCCGGCGTGCGCATAGGCTACCAGCCGGGCCATGGGTTTCAAGCCGCGCGCCTGGGCCGCGCCGGCTTCCATCAAGACCACGGCGGCCGCCGCGTCGTTGATGCCCGAGGCGTTGCCGGCGGTCACGGTGCCGTTTTCCTTGAGGAACACCGGCTTGAGCTTGGCCATGTCGGCCAGCGTGCAGTTCGGGCGGAAATGCTCGTCCGTGTCGTAGGCGGTCTCGCCCTTGCGGCTTTTGAGCATGACCGGGACGATCTGCGCCTTGAAGTAGCCCGCCTCGATGGCTTTTTGGGCGCGGTTGTGGCTTTGCACCGCCAGCGCGTCCTGCTCCTCGCGGCTGATGCCCCATTTGGCGGCAATGTTCTCGGCGGTCACGCCCATGTGGATGGCCTGGAACGGGTCGTGCAGCGCGCCGACGACCATGTCGATCAACTTGCTGTCGCCCATGCGCGCGCCAAAGCGGGTGGCCAGGCTGGCATAGGGGCCGCGGCTCATGTTCTCGGCGCCGCCGCCAATGGCGATGTCGGCATCGCCCAGCAGGATCGACTGGCTGGCCGAGATGATCGCCTGCAGGCCCGAGCCGCACAGCCGGTTGACATTGAAGGCCGGCGTACCTTCGCCGCAGCCGCCGTGAATGGCCGCCACACGCGACAGGTACATGTCCTTGGGCTCGGTGTTGACGACATGGCCGAACACCACATGGCCGACGTCCTTGCCGTCGACGCCGGCGCGCGCCAGCGATTCGCGAACCACCAGCGCGGCCAGCTCGGTGGGCGGCGTGTCCTTCAGGCTGCCGCCGAAGGTTCCAATGGCGGTGCGCACACCGCTGACAACAACAACATCACGGGTCATGGGTATCTCCTGGGTTTTTTGAAAAGAAAGAGCCGCCTGAAGTGTGAACCGGTTTGGCTACGCCCGGCTGACATCGCTGCTGGCGTGGCAGGGCAAGGAACGGACGGAGAAAACCGGCCAGGTGCGGCTCGGGTTGCAAAATTTCATGGGGAAAGCGGCTATTGTGCAATACCCTTGGGCGTAAGCTGCTATCAAAAAGCAAGCGCCCAGCGCTGCTGGTCAGCCGGCCAGGCAGCGCGCCGCAAACAGCACCTGGTCAATCACCGCCTGCACTTTTTGGCGCTGGCTGCCGCTTGCCAGACCGCCCTGCCCGTCGAAGGCGGAGCCGGCATTGCCCAGCGCAAACGAGGCTGGCGCCACCCAGCACTGCGAGTTCAGCAGCAGCGGCACCAGGTGGCTCTGCGAGCGCAGGCCGCCGAGCGCGCCGGGCGAGGCGCTGAGCACGCCCACCACCTTGCCGGTGAAGGACTTCAAGCCGTCTTGCCAGTCCGGGTCGCGCCTGACCGGGCTTGGCGCCCCGTCGAGGGTGTTTTTAAGCAGCGCGGTGTAGCTGCCGTTGTACTCGGGCGAGCAGATGATCCAGGCCGGGTGGCTGTGCAGAAGGGCTTTGAGCTTCATCACATCGGCCGGTGTGCCGCGCGCTTCCAGGTCGGCGTTGTACATCGGGATGTCAAGGTCGGCCAGCTCGAGCAGCGTGACCTCGGCCCCGCTGGCGCGCGCCAGGCCGGCTGCCGCGCCGGCCAGCTGGCGGTTCAAGGAGTTAAGGCGGGTGCTGCCGGCAAACACCAGCAGCTTGGCAAGGGAGGGCGTTGGGTTCATGGCCCGATTTCATCACAGCCCGCAAGAAAAGGCCTGCCAGGCAGGGCATACCGCCAAAGCCGGTAAAATGTACAAATAATTTTACTTGTACAAAATGCACTCCATTCCTCTGAGCGAATTCCGCGCCAATGCATCTGCCATGGTGGACCGGGTCGAGCGCGGTGAAACCGTGCTGATCCTGCGCCATGGCAAACCCGTGGCCGAGCTCAGGCCGGTCCGGCCCGACGCGGCGGTCGATATTCCCAGCTACAAGCGCCCCTTCGAGCCCCTGCTGCAGTTGCCGCCAGGCTATTCGGCGGTCAAGTCCCTGCTCGATGAGCGCGATAGCGCGCCCTGGTGACAAGGCCGGCATGAAAATTCTTTTTGACACCTCGGCCCTGCTCAAGCGCTACCTGCCTGAGAACGGCCGCGAGGCCGTTCTGGCGCTGGTGGCCAGTGCCACGGCGGCGGTAGCCGCGCCGCATTGCAAGGTCGAACTGTTTTCTGCCCTGAACCGGGTGCGCCGCGAAACCCAGGCCGCCGAATCGTCGTACCGCGAAACCTGCGCCGAGGTGGAGCGCAATTTTTCCGACATGCAGGTGGTGCCCCTGAGTGCCGGCGTCGAGCGCTGTGCCCTGCGGGCGCTGGAAGCCAGCGCCATGCGCGGCATGGACGCGCTGCATGTGGGCGCTGCGCTGGCAGCGGGGGTGGATTTGTTTGTGACCGCCGACCTGCGCCAGTTCAACAGCGCCCAGGCGCTTGGCTTGAAGGCCACTTTACTGAAAGACGTGTGATGACCTCCCCCTATGTGTATCCCCAGGAATTCGATGTGATTGTTGTCGGCGGCGGCCATGCCGGCACCGAGGCCGCGCTGGCTTCTGCACGCATGGGCTGCAAGACCCTGCTGCTCACCCACAACATCGAGACGCTTGGCCAGATGAGCTGCAACCCGTCGATCGGCGGCATCGGCAAGGGCCACCTGGTCAAGGAAGTCGATGCCATGGGCGGCGCCATGGCGCTGGCCACCGACGAGGCCGGCATCCAGTTTCGCATCCTCAATTCCAGCAAAGGCCCGGCGGTGCGCGCCACCAGGGCGCAGGCCGACCGGATTTTATACAAGGCGGCGATTCGCCGGATGGTCGAGAACCAGCCGAACCTGTGGCTGTTCCAGCAGGCGGTCGACGACCTGATCGTCGAGGGCGACCGGGTGACGGGCGCGGTGACACAGGTCGGTATCCGGTTTCGCGCGCGTACCGTGGTGCTGACCGCCGGCACCTTCCTGGATGGCAAGATCCATGTCGGCCTGAGCAACCATGCCGCCGGGCGGGCTGGCGATCCGCCAGCGGTGTCCCTGAGCGCCCGGCTCAAGGAGCTCAAGCTGCCGCAAGGCCGGCTGAAAACCGGCACGCCGCCGCGCATCGACGGGCGCTCGATCGACTTTGCCAGATGCGCCGTGCAGCCGGGCGACGGCATGCCGGGCGGCATGCCCGGCGCGGTGCCGGTGTTCAGCTTCATGGGCGGCAACATTCCGCACCCGCAGCAGGTGCCCTGCTGGATCACCCACACCAACGAGCGCACCCACGACATCATTCGCGCCGGCTTTGACCGCAGCCCGATGTTCACCGGCAAGATAGACGGCGTGGGGCCGCGCTACTGCCCCAGCGTCGAGGACAAGATCAACCGCTTTGCCGGCAAGGACAGCCACCAGGTTTTCCTGGAGCCCGAGGGCTTGAGCACCCACGAAATCTACCCAAACGGCATTTCGACCAGCCTGCCCTTCGATGTCCAGTACAACTTGGTGCGCTCGATGGCCGGCATGGAAAATGCGCACATCTTGCGGCCCGGCTATGCGATCGAGTACGACTATTTCGACCCCCGCGCGCTCAAGACCACGTTTGAGACCCGGGCGATTGGCGGCTTGTTTTTTGCAGGCCAGATCAATGGCACAACCGGCTATGAGGAAGCCGCCGCCCAGGGCATGTTTGCCGGCATCAACGCCGCCCTGCAATGCCAGGGCAAGAACGCCTGGCTGCCGCGGCGCGACGAGGCTTATCTGGGCGTGCTGGTCGATGACCTGATTACCAAGGGCGTGACCGAGCCCTACCGCATGTTCACCAGCCGGGCCGAGTTCCGCCTGATGCTGCGCGAAGACAACGCCGACATGCGCCTGACCGAAAAAGGTCGCGAGCTGGGCCTGGTCGATGATGCCCGGTGGGATGCCTTCAACCGTAAGCGCGACATGGTTTCACGTGAAACACAACGCCTGCGGAGTCTTTGGATCAACCCGAACAACCTGCCCGTCACCGAAGCCGAGCGGGTGCTGGGCAAGGCGATTGAGCGGGAGTACAACCTGGCCGACCTGCTGCGCCGTCCGGATGTGAGCTATGCCGGGCTGATGTCGCTGGATGGCGGAAGGTTCGCCAGTCCGGACCTGAGCGCCGGTGCGGTGCCTGTTTCACGTGAAACACCGAGTGCGTCAAACCCATCGGCCGAGCTTGTCAAAAGCGTGATCGAGCAACTCGAGATCACCGCCAAGTATGCGGGCTATATCGACCTGCAGAAAATCGAGGTTGAGCGCGCGGCGCAGTATGAAGACCTCAAGCTGCCGCACGATCTGGACTACCTGCAGGTTTCTGCATTGAGTTTCGAGGCCCGCCAGACCCTGGTGAAACACCGGCCCGAGACATTGGGGCTGGCTTCGCGCATCCAGGGGATCACGCCGGCCACTATTTCGTTGCTTTTGGTGCATCTGAAAAAGAACCTGTGGAAGAGCACGGCAGTTCTGGCGCCCGCAGCTCCGGCGGGCACATGATGCCCGTGACGCCCGATCCACTCCGGGCAGCGTTGCTGGCCGGACTCGACGCGCTTCAGCTGCGCCTGTCTGACAGTCAGGTCGACCAGCTGCTGGCCTACCAGGCGCTGATTGCCAAATGGACGCAGGTGTACAACCTGACATCGGTGCGTGAGCCGCGGGACATGCTGACGCATCATCTCCTCGACAGCCTGGCGGCGGTGCCTGCCTTGCAGCGCCATTTGCACAAGGCCGGGCTGGAGGGTGGCAGCCGCCTGCTCGACGTGGGCTCTGGCGCTGGCTTGCCGGGCGTGGTGTTTGCCATTTGCTGCCCTTCCGTGCAGGTGAGCTGTGTCGACACGGTTGCCAAGAAGGCGGCGTTCATCAGGCAGGCGGCGCTCACTTTGAAATTGCCAAATCTTGACGGTTTGCATGCGCGGGTCGAAAGCGTTGCTCAGCCGTTCGATGTCATCTGCTCCCGTGCGTTCGCTTCGCTCGCCGACTTTACCTGCTGGTCGGCTGGCGCGCTGGCGCCGCAGGGTGTCTGGATGGCGATGAAGGGCAAGCATCCCGCTGCCGAAATCCTGGCTTTGCCGGAAAAAACCGCTGTGTTTCACGTGGAACAACTGCAGGTTCCCGGCCTGGACGCCGAGCGCTGCATTTTTTGGCTGCAACCGGTGTCGTAAACTCAGGATCTTCGTCAACTGGACTTCTCCATGCCGGGCTCGTTTTTTGGTGTTGCCGACTACCCCGCTTTTTTGGTTGCGGTGCTTGTTTTTCTGGCTATTCCCGGCCCGGGCAACCTGGCATTGATCACCTCGACAGGCAAGGGCGGCATTGCTGGCGGCCTGGGTGCGACCTTTGGCGTCATTGCCGGCGACCAGGTGCTGCTTTGGGCCGCAGTGGCGGGCGTATCGGCGCTGATGGCGGCCTACCCGGCTGCGTTTCATGCGGTTCAGTGGCTGGGCGCTCTTTACCTGGCCTGGCTGGGCCTGAGAATGCTGCTGGCCAGGCCAGGCGGCGCGCCGATGCTGCAAATCAAGCCGCGCCACTATTTTCGCCAGGCCATGGTGATCACCCTGCTCAATCCCAAGGCCATTGTCTTTTACCTGGCTTTTTTTCCGCTGTTTGTCGATCCGGTCCAGCACCAGGGTTTAAAAACCTTTGGCGTGATGGCCGCCAGCATCGCGGTGCTGACCTTTGTTTACGGGCTGGCAGCGGTGCTGCTGACCTGGAAGCTGGCCGAGCGCCTGCGGGCCAGCCCGCAAATCAGCGCTGCGCTGCAAAAGGCGGCCGGACTATTTTTAATTGCCTTTGGCATCAAGCTGGCAATTTTCCGCTAGGCCTGGCCCGGCAATTCCGAACTTTCGCAACGCAACGACACTCCACACATCGCTATGGCTAAAATATTCTGCATTGCCAATCAAAAGGGCGGCGTCGGCAAGACCACCACCACCGTCAACCTGGCTGCCGGCCTGGCCCAGGTCGGCCAGCGTGTGCTGATGGTCGACCTGGACCCGCAGGGCAATGCCACCATGGGCTCGGGCGTGGACAAGCGCAAGCTCGACATGACGGTGTATGACGTGCTGTTAGAGGCCGCGTCGATCGTCGATGCCCGGGTACGCAGCGAAAAATGTGGCTATGACGTGCTGGGCGCCAACCGCGAGCTGTCGGGCGCCGAAATCGAGCTGGTGACGCTGGAGCGCCGGGAAAAGCGCCTCAAGCAGGCCCTTGGCAAGGTAGACAAGGACTATGACTTCATTTTGATCGACTGCCCGCCGTCGCTGTCGATGCTGACGCTCAACGGCCTGTGCGCCGCGCATGGCGTGATCGTGCCGATGCAATGTGAATATTTTGCGCTCGAAGGCGTGACCGACCTGGTCAACACCATCAAGCAGGTGCATGCCAACCTGAACAAGGATTTGCAGATCATCGGTTTGCTGCGCGTCATGTTCGACCCGCGCATCACGCTGCAGCAGCAGGTCAGCGAGCAGCTCAAGGGGCATTTTGGCGACAAGGTGTTCAACACCGTGATCCCGCGCAATGTGCGCCTGGCCGAAGCGCCCAGCTATGGCCTGCCGGGCGTGGTTTTCGACCCGTCGTCCAAGGGCGCCCAGGCCTTCGTGGCGTTCGCCCAGGAGATGGTCGGGCGCAGTTTGTAGCCGACAACCTGTATTTGTGGATCAAAACCGTGGCTTGCGCTTGTCCTGTGTACGCGCGCAGCTATTAAAATAATAGCAATTAAATGCCCTGGCATGCCTCTTCCTGATCGGTTCGACCCTTGCCATGAAACCCTGCAATGTTCTGATTCTGCCCGGCTGGCAAGGCAGCAGCCCGGACCACTGGCAAAGCCGCTGGGAGCGGCTGCACGGCTACACCCGCGTCGAGCAGCACGACTGGCTGCGTCCGCTGCGCGGCGACTGGATCGCCCGGCTCGAGGACGTGCTGCTGGCCTGCGATGTCGAGCGCGGCGGTCCGGCCGTGCTGGTGGCGCACAGCCTGGGCTGCCAGCATGTGGCCGCCTGGGCCGCGCACAGCCGCAACACCCACCGGGTGAGGGCGGCGCTTCTGGTGGCGCCGGCCGATGTCGAGCGGGACGATGTGCGCGCCCTGCTGCCCAGCTGGTCGCCGGTCGCCCTGGGCGCCTTGCCATTTGCCGCCACCGTGCTGGCCAGCAGCAACGATCCGTATTGCAGCCTGGCGCGCGCCCAGGCGTTCGCCGCCGCCTGGGGTGCCGGCTTCATTGATGCCGGCCCGCAGGGCCACCTGAATGCCCAGAGCCAGTTAGGCGACTGGCCGCTGGCCCATGAGCGGCTGCGCCAGCTGATGCGGGATACTTCGGCCTGATGGTTACCGGGTGCCGAAACCGGTCCCAAGCGCGCCGCCCTTTTTCCGAACAAAGAAAGACGAGACACCTGCATGGTCACGAAAAAACAAAAAGGCCTGGGCCGCGGCCTGGAAGCGCTGCTCGGCCCCAGGGTGGACGAGTCGCCCGAGGCGGCCGACGCCTTGACGGCGGCCAGCAGCCCCGGTTTGCCGGCCCTGCTGCGGCTGGACGACCTGGTGCCCGGCCAGTACCAGCCGCGCACCCGCATGGACGAGGGCGCGCTGTACGAGCTGGCCGAGTCGATCAAGGCCCAGGGCATCATGCAGCCGATTTTGGTGCGCCGCCTGAGCAGCGGAAGCAATCAAGGCAAGTTCGAGATCATTGCCGGCGAGCGGCGTTTCCGGGCGGCCCGGCTGGCCGGCCTGGACAGCCTGCCGGTGCTGATTCGCGATGTGCCCGACGAGTCGGCCGCCGCCATGTCGCTGATCGAGAACATCCAGCGCGAAGACCTCAACCCGCTCGAAGAAGCCCAGGGCCTGCAGCGCCTGGTCAAGGAATTTGGCCTGACCCACGAGCTGGCGGCGCAGGCCGTAGGCCGCTCGCGCAGCGCTGCGTCCAACCTGCTGCGCCTGCTGAACCTGGCCGACCCGGTGCAGTCGATGCTGATGGCCGGCGATCTGGACATGGGCCATGCGCGCGCGCTGTTGGCGCTGGACCGGGCTACCCAGATCAGCGCTGCCAGCCAGATCACGGCCAAAAAACTGTCGGTGCGCGAAACCGAAAGCCTGGTCAAAAAACTCGGCTCCGAGTTTGCGCTGATGCCCAACAAGGCCCGGCCTGAAAAAGCGCGTGACACCCGCCGGGCAGAAGAAGAACTGGCCGACCTGCTGATG
>JACMQR010000299.1 GCA_014376885.1 Polaromonas sp. | reverse complement strand
TGACGCAGCATGAGCGCCGCCAGCTGCGCAGCGAGCTGGACGGGCTGCGCCAGGAGGTCGAACGCCATATCAACAACGACCCGCGCAGTCGCAGCTGACCCCGACAAGAGCGCCGTGTGCTGACGGTTGGCGAGTTTGTGGCCAACATTGCGCCGTCAAAAGTTGTTTTTTGCCACCTACCCAAAGGAGCCTGCCATGCCGATCCGAAAGACAAAGCCCGGCCTGTACGCCAACATTCACGCCAAGCAAGAACGCATTGCCAAGGGCAGCGGCGAAAAAATGCGCTCGCCTGGCGTAGCGGGCGCCCCGCAAGCGGCTGCTTTTGACAAGGCTGCAAAATCCGCCAAGCCGGCGCCACGGGCAGCCATTGCAAAAGCGGCAAAGCCAAAAAATAAATCGGCCTGAAGATTTGGCGAGCCCGCACCGGCCACGGCATGAGCCTGCGTGCGACTGCATCCCGCATCCCCGGTTGCCGGACCATCTCGCGGCTGTCCTTGAACAGCGCCAGCGTCTGACTGCTGCAAAGGTCAAAACGCGCGCTCAAGGAAAAAACGGCTTTGGCGTCGACTGTTGCCAAGCGCATCCGCCGCCCAAGCGCTGTCCTTCGGTTTTGTGCGGGATGCAGGCGCACCGGCCTGAGCATCCAGCCGCAGCCGTATCATTGGTTTCGGCGCTTCCCGGCCGGCACGGCAGCAGGCCGGGAAGCGACGCGGCACATGGCGGCACGCCAGCCGGCAACTTTTTTATCTGAAGGAGTGACTGGTTTTGAATTTTTCCTGCACGCAGCGCAGCGCGGCGGCCTGGCTGGCGGTGGCTCTGGGCCTTTGCGGCCTGCTGGGTGCCTGCGCCAGCCCCGTGAAATCATTCGTGTCGCAAGAAGAGTTCGGCTCTACAGTGACTTATTCCCGCCTGTTTGATGCCAGCGCAGCGCAAACCTGCGAAGCGGCCCGACGGGCCTTGCTGAGCCAGGGCTACCTGATCAGCTCAGCCCGCGAGGACCTGGTCGAAGGCCGGAAAAGCTTTCAGCCTGAGCCCGAGTCCCATCTGCAAATGGAAATCCGTGTCGTTTGTGCGCCTGAAAGCGCCGATGGCAAGGTCAGCCTTGGGTTTGTCACCGCCCTGCAGGATGTTTACGCCCTGAAAAAAAGCAACAATTCGGCCAGCTTGGGCGTCGGTGCGCTGGGCTCGTTGTCGCTGCCTTTTAGTTCGAGCAACGACGCCATGGTGAAAGTCGGCAGCAAAACCATTTCCACCGATGTCTTTTACGACCGGTTTTTCGACCTGGTCAAGCGCTATCTGGTGGCCGACGAGTCGCTGCGCCTGCCTTGATGACCGGCTCGGGTGCCGCTGCCAGGCGGGGCACGCCTGCAACTGAGTCTGCGCCGGAGTCGCGCCAGTCGCCAGGCGCCAGACTGGCCAGCGAATGGTCGCCGATGGCAGCGCGGATCAGGCGCAGCGTCGGAAAGCCGACGGCGGCTGTCATCCGCCTGACCTGCCGGTTGCGCCCTTCGCGAAGGCCAAGCTGAATCCAGGCCGTTGGAATCGACAGCCGCGTGCGAACCGGTGGGTCGCGCGGCCACAGCCCGCCTGGAGCGTCCATCAGGTCGGCCCTGGCGGGCCGGGTCAGGCCGTCATTAAGCCGTACGCCCTGGCGCAGAGCGGCAAGTGCCGCCTCACCGGGCAGGCCCTCGACCTGAGCCCAGTAGGTTTTTTCCATCTTGAAGCGCGGATCGGAAATCTGCGCCTGGAGCCGGCCGTCGTTGGTCAGCAGCAGCAGGCCTTCGCTGTCGGCGTCCAGCCGGCCGGCGACATACACCCCCGGCAGGTCGATGAAGTCTTTCAGCCCGCGCCACCGCCCTTCGGGCGTGAACTGGCTCAGCACGCCATAGGGCTTGTTGAACAGGATCAACTGGGCGGTCGGGTCGGGCGCTTGCATGGTCAAGACTGCGCTCAGCAGCCCAACTGGTCGGCCAGTGCCAGAAAGTCCCTGGCATGCCGGGTGTTGGCCGGGCAGGGCGCAATGTCCTTGGGCCGGGTGGCGCCGAATTCGGCCGGGCGTTCGATGTAGGCGGTTTGCAGGCCGCAAGCGCGCGCGGCGGCCAAGTCGTCCTGGTGGGCCGCCACCAGCATCACCCGGCCTGGCTCGACATCAAACACCCGGGCCACGCCCAGGTAGGTGGCCGGGTCTGGCTTGTAGGCGCGAAACACCTCGGCCGACAAAATGCAGTCCCACGGCAGGCCGGCGCGTTTGGCCATGCCGGCAAGCAGGCCGATGTTGCCGTTGGACAGGGTGCAGATCACATAGCGGGATTTCAAGCGCGCCAGGCCAGCCAGTGCATCGGGCCACGGATCGAGCCGGTGCCAGGCTTTGTTCAGATGCCCGAGGTCGGCCTGGCTCAGGCGGTCCAGGCCAAACTGCGCCAAAAGACCGTCAAGAATGAGGCGGTGCAGGTCGTCGATCAGGGTCCAGCCGAGTTCGCCCGACATGACCCGGCGCATGGCCGGCTGGTAGCCGGCGCGCCAGGCAAGCGCAAAGGCGTCGCCGTCGACCTCCGGCCGCAGGGCGCAGACCTCGCGGGCAATGCCGCTGTGCCAGTCGACGACGGTGCCGAACACATCGAAAGCCAAAACCTGGGGTGACAAAGGGGAGGGGATGTTCATGCCCCCATTATCAGCAGGCCGCAGCAGGCCCGGTACGCGGCTGCCTGCGCAACCGCTGCCTGTTTAAAAGGCATGCCCTGCAAAGCCACAGCTGGTGCGGCTTTCGGGACTTGTCCAGGCAGTTGTCCACAGGGCCATTCACAGATGCCGGGCATAACCTGCCTTGCCATCCCAGCCATCCCAGCCATCCCGGCCATCCCGGCGCCCGGGGCAAATCCACACCGAACGGCATGAGAACAGCCGGGCCGCCGGCCGCCGCAGCGCCGGCGGTTCTATGATGAAAAAGCCCAACCGGCTGCCTGAAAAACCGTGGAACCTGGCGCGGCCAGGGTCAAATTTCTCCACCCGGCAGCGCTGGCCTTGCCGCATGGCGTAAATTTTATGTTTGAAAGGCTCCCCTATGACATCTGAACAGCAAGAAGCGCTGCTGGGCATTGCCCTGTTTGCAGCGTTTGCCGACGGCGCCAAAGCCGATTCGGAGCGGGAGGAAATCCGCCGGATCGCCCAGTCGCTGGCTGCCGAGTCCGGCGCCCCCAACCTGCCCCGGCTCTACCAGGAGGTGCTGCTCAAGCGCCTCAAGCTCGAAGCTGCGGTGCAAAAGCTGTCCGACCCAAGCCACCGCCAGCTGGCCTACGAAATGGCTGTGTGCGTTTGCGACGCCGACGGCCAGCAGACCGAGGCCGAGCGCTGTTTCCTGGCCGACTTGCGGGACCAGTTGGCGCTGGAGCCGGCGCAAACCCAGGCCTTCGACGCGCAGGCCAGTGCGCTGGCCGGGATCGAGCTGCCCGGCAATGCGGCCCTGCCGCCCGTGGCAGAGTCTGCCGCCGCCGTGGCACTGGCCTCCAGCGACGCGGAGCTGGACCGCAGCATTCTCAATCATGCCCTGGTCAACGGCGCGCTGGAGTTGCTGCCGCAGTCTTGGGCTTCCATGGCGATCATTCCGCTGCAGGTCAAGATGGTCTACGGCATCGGCAAGGCCCATGGTGTCAGTCTGGACCAGGGCCATGTGCGCGAATTCATCGCTGCCGCCGGGGTCGGCCTGACATCGCAGTACCTCGAGCAGTTCGGCCGCAAGCTGCTGGGCGGCCTGCTCGGCAAAATCGCCGGTAAAACCCTTGGCGGCATCGGCAGTGCGGGCACCGGCATGGCCCTGTCGTTTGCCACCACCTATGCGCTCGGGCAGCTGGCCAAAGGCTACTACGCCGGCGGCCGGGTCATGAACACCGCACTGCTGCGCGAAACCTACCAGGGGCTGCTGGAGCCGGCCCGGCAGCTGCAAAAGCAGTACCTGCCGCAAATTCAGCAAAAAGCGGCAACGCTGGACGCGGCCCAGGTCATGGCCATGGTGCGGGGCAAGTAAGAACCTGGGTCAGGCGGCCAGCCCGGCCTGGCAGGGGCTGTCGATAATGGAAGCTCGCTGTTACGTTTGACGGACCCACACCAGCAGCAAGTTGTTGGCGGGCAGGGCATGCCTTTGCGACAGGCAAAGACCGGCCCGGCCGGCTTCGGCCTCCACGTCTTCGCGCCGGCGAAGGCCCCAGGCGGCGTTGTATTGCTGCAGGGATTCGTCAAACCCCAGGTTGCCCGGCGAGGTGGCAACACCGTCTTCAAGATACGGGCCGTAGGTGACCAGGCAGCCGCCGGCTGCCAGATGCAGTGCGCTGCCGCGCATCAGGGCGGCGCAGGCAGCCCAGGGCGCAATATGCAGCAGGTTGGCGCACAGGATCAGCTCGAACCGGGCAGCCTGCGCCAGCCAGTTTGGCGACAGGACATCGAGCAGCAGGGGTGGGCGCACATTTTTCAGGCCCTGCTGCGCCGTCCAGGTGGCAATGCTGGTCAGGGCGACGGGCTGCGCGTCGGTGGGCTGCCAGGTCCAGCGCGGCAGGCCGGCGGCAAACCAGGCGACATGCTGGCCGGTGCCCGAGGCAATTTCCAGCGCGTTGCCGCAGGCCGGCAGCACCTGGCCAAGCGCATCGAGAATCGGGCGCTTGTTGCGGTCTGCAGCCGCGCTGAAGTCGGGGTGGGGCATGGCAGTGGGTTGAGGTCTAAAAATAGAATGAAAAGAGGCACATATGCAAGCTACTTAAGCGCCAGCAGCTATGAAAATGAAAGCAGCCAAGTTTGGCAGGCTAGGCCGGCAAAAACAGGGCGGGGTCCACCATCGAGCGGTTCAGCATCACGCCCCAGTGCAGGTGCGGCCCGGTGGCGCGGCCGGTGGCGCCCACCGCGCCCAGGCGTTCGCCGGTTTTCAGCCGGTCGCCCGGCTTTACGCCGATCTCGCTCAGATGGCAGTACATGCTCAGCAAGCCGCCGCCGTGGTCCAGCCACACCGTCTGGCCATTGAAGAAATAGTCGCCGGTGTCGATCACCCGCCCCGGCAGCGGCGCCGCGACCGGCGTGCCGGCGGCCGCGGCAATGTCCATGCCGCTGTGCGGGTTGCGCGCTTGCCCGTTGAACACCCGCCGCAGCCCGAACGAGCCCGAGCGCCGCCCTGCCACCGGTGCCTGCATGGTCAGCAGGAACGCCGGCGGCGAGAAGTCGGAAAAGGTGGCCATGACCGTTTCCTGGTGCGCCCGCTCGCGTTCGTGGCGCGCCGCATCTTCAGCCGACAGATCAACCGTGCCCGGTGCCACCGTCAGCCGCTGCTCGGTGTAACGCTTGGGCGTCACGGTGTAGCCG
>JACMQR010000040.1 GCA_014376885.1 Polaromonas sp. | reverse complement strand
GCGGTCGGAATCAGCTCGCGGCCTTCGCGCAGCATGTATTTTTCGGCGATCAGGCCCTCGATGGTGGCGGCGCGGGTCGCCGGCGTGCCCAGGCCCTTTTCCTGCATGGCCTCGCGCAGTTCGTCGTCGTCGATCGTCTTGCCCGCGCCTTCCATCGCGCCGAGCAGCGTCGCTTCGCTGTAGCGGGCCGGCGGGCGGGTCTTCAGGGCCTTGGCATCGGCCGCTTCGACGCCGACGCGCTCGCCGGGTTTCACCGGCACCAGGCTCTGGCCCTTGTCGCCTTCCTTGGCGTCCGTCACCTCGTCGGCCGCTTCCTTGCCGTAGATCGCCAGCCAGCCCGGCTTGACCAGCACTTTTCCTTCGGTCTTGAAGCTATGCCCGACCGATACAGAGATGCGCGTCGTCACCAAATACTCGGCGCTCGGGAAAAACACCGCCATGAAGCGGCGCACCACCAGGTCATACAATTTTTGCTCGGCGTCCGACAGGCCGCTGGGCGCCTGCAGGGTCGGGATGATGGCGAAGTGGTCGCTGACCTTGGCATTGTCGAAGATGCGCTTGGTCGGCTTGATGTAGTTGCCCTTCAGGGCCGTGGCGGCATGCGGCGCCAGGTGCCGCATCGGGCTGGCGGCGAGCATTTCAAAGGTCTGCCTGACCACCGGCACATAGTCCTCGGGCAGCGCGCGCGAGTCGGTGCGCGGATAGGTCAGCGCCTTGTGGCGCTCGTACAGGCTTTGCGCGATCGACAATGTGGTCTTGGCCGAAAAGCCGAACTTGCCGTTGGCTTCGCGCTGCAGCGAGGTCAGGTCGAACAGCAGGCCGGCGGCCTGGGTGGTCGGCCGGGATTCCTCGGTCACGGTGGCGGTCTGGCCGCGCACCGCATCGGCCACCTGGCGCGCCTCCCGCTCGGTCCAGGGCCGGTCGCTGCGCTGCTCGGCGTCGGGCTCGGGGCCGTCAAGGGTCGGCGGTCGTTTCCACTTCGGATCGAAGAACTTGCCGGGGTACTCACCGGCTTCGGCGCCGAACACGGCATGGATTTCCCAGTAGCCTCTGGAGACGAACTTGCGGATCTTTTCCTCGCGCTCGACGACCACCGACAGCGTGGGCGTCTGCACCCGGCCCACCGTCGTCAGGAAGAAGCCGCCGTCGCGTGAATTGAAGGCCGTCATGGCGCGCGTGCCGTTGATGCCGACCAGCCAGTCGGCCTCCGAGCGGCAGCGCGCCGCGTCGGCCAGCGGCAGCATCTGCGCGTCGCTGCGCAGCGCGGCAAAGCCGTCGCGGATGGCCGCCGGCGTCATCGACTGCAACCACAGCCGCTTGACCGGATGCTTGGCTTTGGCGTACTGCTGGATCAGCCGGAAGATCAGCTCGCCTTCCCGGCCGGCGTCGCAGGCATTGACCAGCGCGCCGACATCTTTTCGCTTGGTCAGCTTGACGATGGCGCCCAGCCGGCCCTTGGTCTTGTCCATGGGTTTCAAGTCGAAGTAGGGCGGAATCACCGGCAGGTTGGCAAAGCTCCACTTGCCGCGCTTGACGTCGAATTCCTCGGGCGCCTGGATCTCGACCAGGTGGCCGACCGCCGAGGTGACGACCCAGTCGTCGCTCTCGAAGTATTCGTCATGCTTGTCGAACTTGCCCGCCGTGGGCGTGAGGGCGCGCACGATGTCTTGCGCCACCGACGGTTTTTCGGCAATTACCAGTGTTTTCATATGTACTTCTTCTGACCTTGTCATCGGCGGGATGTCGTTCTCCGCCTGGGCGCCCATCGGCGGTTTTCAATTTTTGGGAAGGGGCGGGCAGCGTCGGCAGCGGCCCGGGGGCCGTCACTACAATACCGTTTCCTCGCGCAGGCATGCGCGCCAGTGCGCACGCACCCACATGAATTAACCATACCAAAAAACCGTCGTGCCCAAAAAACCGGTCTTTGCTTACCCTGACCGGCCTGCTGCCGGCAGCGCCAGGCGCCGCCTCCAAACCCGCCGCTCGGGCGTGCACGGCAAGGGCGTGTTTGCCCTGCAGGACCTGGCCGAGGGCGAAACACTGATCGAGTATGTCGGCGAGGTGATCAGCTGGCCCGAGGCGCTGCGCCGCCATCCGCACGACCCAGCGCAGCCCCAGCACACGTTTTACTTTCACATCGACGAGCAGCATGTGATCGACGCCAGGGTGGGCGGCAACTCCTCGCGCTGGATCAACCACAGCTGCCAGCCGAACTGCCAGGCCGAGGAGCGCGGCCGGCGCGTGTTCATCAAGGCGCTGCGCAACATTGCCGCCGGCGACGAGTTGTTCTACGACTACGGCCTGGTGATTGACGCGCGCTACACGCCCCGGCTGCTGGCCGACTACCCGTGCTGGTGCGGCTTTAGCCAATGCCGGGGTACGCTGCTGGCGCCCAAGCCGAGGAACAAGGCGCGTTCGCCCCGCTAGCCCTGCCGCATGACCGCGCCACCCTGCCCGCCTCCGTCCCCGCCGATCCGCTGGCCTGCCGAGGCCATCTGGGAAGCCGTGGCGCCCCTGCTGCCCGGCTTCACCGTCGAGGTACTGCCCGAGATCGACTCGACCAACAGCGAGCTGATGCGCCGCTTGCGCGGCGCGCCCGGCCAGCCGCCGCAGCTTGAGCCGGTGCTGCTGGTGGCCGAGCAGCAAAGCGCCGGCCGCGGACGGCTGGGCCGCAGCTGGCACAGCCAGCGCGGCGGCAGCCTGACCTTTTCACTCAGCCTGCCTTTGGCCCCAGCCGACTGGTCGGGCCTGTCGCTGGCGGTCGGCGTCAGCGTGGCCGACAGCCTGGGGCCGCTTGGCGCCAGCCCGTTTGGAAGGGCCACCACCCGGCCGCGCATCGGCCTGAAGTGGCCGAACGACCTGTGGCTGACCACGGCGCAGGGCGAGCGCAAACTGGGCGGCATTTTGGTGGAAACCGCCAGCTGGGAAGGGCAGCGCTTCGTGGTCATCGGCGTGGGCATCAATGTCCAGCCGGTGCCGGTGCCGCCGGCCAGCCTGGCCCAGCCCCAGGCCGCCGCCGTCCCGCCAGGCAGCCTGCAAGACCTGCCAGCCGGCCTGGACGCGGCGGCGGCGCTGCTGCGCATCGCGCCGGCGCTGGTGCAGACAGTGCAGGCGTTCGAGCAGTTCGGTTTCCAGGCGTTTCAGGCGCGCTTTGCGCTGCGCGACGTGCTGTCCGGCCGGGCGGTGCAGCTGTCCAGCGGTGTGCAGGGCACGGCCCACGGCGTGGGCGACAACGGCGCGCTGCGGGTACTTACGGCCAGCGGCATGGTGGAGGTCAGCAGCGCCGAGGTCAGCGTACGGCCAGCAGCCCCCCGGCCGCCATGCTGAGAACGCTGGCCCTGGCGCTGCTGCTGGCCAACGCCGGCTATTTCGCCTGGAGCCAGGGCCTGCTGGCCGCCTACGGCTTCAAGCCAGCGCGTCAGGCCGAGCCCGAGCGGCTGGCGCAGCAGATCCGGCCCGAGGCGCTGCAACTGCTCACACCGGCTGCCCCAGCCCCGCCGGCCGTCCAGGCAGCGCCAGCGCAGCCCGCCGGGACAGCCTGCCTGCAAGCCGGCCTGTTCACCGAGCGGCAGGCGCGCCTGCTGCGCCCGCGCCTGCAGGCCGGGCTGCCCAAGGGCAGCTGGTCGCTGGACAGCAGCGACGAGGCCAGCCGGTGGATCATCTACATGGGCAAGTACATCAGCCAGGACGCCATGAACCGAAAGCGCCTGAAGCTCGAGCAGCTCGGCCTGGCTTTCCAGCCGCCGGCCAGCCCGCTACTCAACCCCGGCCTGTCGCTGGGCAGCTTTGCGTCCAGGGCCGAAGCCCAGGACGCCCTGGGCGCCATGGGCCAGCGCGGCCTGCGCAGCGCCCGCATCGTGCTGGAGCGGCCCGAGCTGGCCAGTCTTTGGCTCCGGCTGCCGGCGGCCGATGCCGCCATGCAAACCCGGCTGGAGGCCCTCAAGCCGCTGCTGGCGGGCAATGCGGTGCGTGCGTGCCCATGACCTTCGCCTGGCTGGCTGGCTGGCTGGCTGGCTGGCTGGCTGGCTATATTTTTTATAGCAACAAACACCCATATTCCCTGCACAGAAAGCGATTTTTACTGAAAAATTAGTGTCAAACGCCGGGCTGACAAACTGATTGCGCCAGCGCAGCGCTTACAGGGCTTTCCAAAAACGCAGCGGCACGCAGGTTTGCAGCCGCGTCACCGCCTGGTCCATGAGCGCCGGATGCAGCTCGTGGCCCAGCGCGCCGGCCACGTCCAGGGTGGCGTCGGCGCCCAGCGCCACCAGGCGCGCAAAATCCTGGCGGATGCGCGCCAGCGGCATGTCCGGGTCAAGCTGCCCATGCAAAAAATGCAAGGTGGTGAGCGCGGGCGCCTGGGCCGGCCAGTCGGCATAACCGCCGCCAAACGCCAGCACCCGGCCGGCCAGGCCGTCGTGCGCAGCGCTCAGTGCCAGCGCCAGCGTGGCGCCAACCCCAAAGCCAAGCAGCGCCAGGTCGGACTGCAGCACGCCAAAGCGCTGCTGCTGCGCACGCAAATAGTCAGCCAGCCTAGCGACCTGGCTGGGCAGGGCGCTGCGGCCCGGGTCGACGGCCTGCACCAGCCCGTCAGGAATCAGCACCGCCGAGCCGGCAAACGCAGCGCCCAGCCGGTGGCCCAGGTCCAGCATGTCCGCCGCCGCGCCGCCGGCGTCGTGCAGCAGCACAAACAGCAGCCTCGGGTTTGCGGTGCCGGGCAGCAACTCGATGGCGTGGCGGGCGGGCGGGTTCACAGGCAGGGTTGGCATGGGCGGGCAGCGGGGCTTGAAGGTAGGCCATGGGTTGGTGGTGGTTCATTGTGCCGCCGGCCGAGGCCGCGCGCTGTAGGCCGGATTCCCTGCTGCGGGCGCGTTGCGGCGGGCCGGCAGCCAGCGCCGCACGGCCCATCGTTGCTAAGATCCTTTTCCCAGTTCGCCGGCGGTCCGCGTCCTTGCGCGGCCGCCAGCGAAAAACGAAAGAAAGCAAACCCGACCATGAAAATTGAAAAAAACACCGCCGTCACCCTGCGCCTGAAAGTGGCCGACAGCCTGGGCCGGCTGGTGGAGGACGACAAGGAGCCGATGGTGTACCTGCACGGCGGCTACGGCAACACCCTGCCCAAGATCGAGGAGGCGCTCGAAGGCCGGGAAGCCGGCTACCAGACCAGCCTGGCGCTGGCGGCCGAAGATGCGTTCGGCCTGCGTGACGAAGACCTGGTGCGGACCATTCCGCGCAGCCAGTTTCCACCCGGCGTGAAGGTCGGCGGCCAGCTTGAAGGCCAGGGCAGCGACGGCCGCAAGCAGGTCTTCAACGTCGCCAAGATCAAGGGCGACACGGTGATCCTGGATGCCAACCATCCGCTGGCCGGCAAGGCCCTGCGGTTTAGCTTGAAGGTGACCGACGTGCGCCTGGCGTCCGACGAGGAAATCGCCCACCAGCATGTGCACGGCGAGCACGGGCACAAGCATTAACCCCCACGCTCCGCCGCTGCGCGGGTCGCTGCCCCCCGAGGGGGCCGCTGCGCCTGCGGCCCGGCAAAGCCGGTTCCGCGGCCCTGGCTGGTGCAAGGAAAGCCCCCCCACGCTCCCTACTGTGTGGGGGCCGCTGCGCCTGCGGCCCGGCAAAGCCGGTTCCGCGGCCCCGGCTGGCAGGGGATAAATACCCCCACGCTGCGCCGCCGTGCGGGTCGCTGCACCTTGCTGGGCCATGCCGGCCGCCTCCGCAAGGCCAGCCGCAGCGACGTGGCCTGCTGGTGCTGGCGGGCGCGCTGGTCCGGGTGGGGGTGCCGCTGCTAATGCCGACGCGCGCCCGGGTCGATGGCAGGCCGTGCCAGGAACGCCGGTGGCGGCCTGCCCGGCGCTTTGCCGGCCTGGTCCGGCCAGCGCCGTCGGCAGGCGCCGCCGCCGGTGTACCCTTGACCGCACACCCTGCCATGCACCAAGACCCGTCCGCCCCCCCGCCGTCGCAGCGCCCCCTGTGGGCCATGCTGTTCGCCCTGACCACCGCCTTTGCGCTCAGCCAGGCCTTTCGCACCGTCGCCAGCCTGATGGCCGCGCCGCTGCAGGCCGACTTTCACCTGAGCGCGCAGGCGCTCGGCCTGTTTGCCGGCGTGTTTCACTTTGCCTTTGGCGCGATGCAGCTGTTCATGGGCATCGGCATCGACCTGCAGGGCGTGCGGCGCACCGTGCTGACGGCGTTTCCGCTGGCCATTGCCGGCTCGGCGCTGTCGGCGCTGGCCACCACCTACCCGATGCTGGTGGCCGGCCAGGCGCTGATCGGCATCGGCTGCGCGCCGGCTTTTTTGTCCTGCACCGTGTTCATTGCGCGCCATTTGCCGGCCGACCGGTTTGCCGCCATTTCAGGCCTGACGCTCGGCCTGGGCGGCGTCGGCATGCTGCTGACCGGCACGCCGCTGGCCTGGCTGATCCAGGCGAGCTCCTGGCGCATGGGCTTTTGGCTGCTGGGCGGCCTGGCAGTGCTGGCCTGGGGACTGGTCTATGCGCTGGTGCACGAGCCGGCGCCGGCGCTGGCCGCGGCGCCGGCGCTGCGCCAGCGGGAAACGCCGGGCCAGGCGCTGGGCAAGTTTGGCGCCCTGTTCTTGCTGCCGCACACGCTGGGCATCGTGCTGCTGGCCTGTGTTTGCTATGCGTCCTTCATCTCGCTGCGCGGCCTGTGGCTCGGCCCGCTCCTGATGCAGCGCCACGGCTTTTCGCTGGTGCAAAGCGGCCATGTGGCGCTGGCCATGTCGCTGACCTCGCTGGTCGGCCCGCCGCTGTTTGGCCGGCTCGATCCGGGCCCCAGGCACCGGCGGCGCTGGATCGTCGGCTTCACCGGGCTGCTGGCCGCGCTGTTCGCGGCGTTTGCCCTGCTGCCCGAGCCGCGGATGGCCATCGGCCTGGCGATTGCCATCGGCCTGCTGTCGGGCTACATGGTGCTGCAGTATGCCGATGTGCGCGGCGCTTATCCGCCCGAGCTCACCGGCCGGGCGATGGCGGTGTTCACCATGGCGATGTTTCTCGGCGTGGCCGCGATGCAGTGGCTGACCGGCGTCATCGCCTCGCGCGCGCCGGCCTATGGCATCGAGCCCTACACCGCCGTTCTGGCCGGCATTGCCGCCCTGCTGGCGGCCGGCGCGCTGGCCTTCACCGTGCTGCCAGGGCCGCCGCGCCGGCAAAACCCGTAAAACTCTTTTTTAGTAGCAAGGTATGACCAGCCTGCTTGCACAAAGCAGGTTTTCTCATGTATTTCAGCAGCCGGCCAGCCTTAGCGCGGCCGGTACATCCGGAACAACTGCTCCGGGCCAACGGTGAAGTAGTCGGCCGGCCCGCCGCCGCGCAGGATATGGCCGGCAGCGGCAGTGTCGTACACCCCGTCCTTGAGCAGGCTTTGGGCAATGTGCACCGCCACCACCTCGCCGAGCACCAGCCAGGTCGGCACTTGCGCGCCGTCGGCGCCTTGCAGCTGGACGGTCTGGGTCAGGCGGCATTCAAACGCCACCGGGCTTTCCTGCACCCGCGGCGGCGCCACCAGGCGCGAGGCGGCCGGCGTCAGGCCGGCCAGGGCGAATTCGCTGACCTCGGGCGGCGCGCTGGCGCAGGTCTGGTTCATGGCCTCGGCCAGCGGGCGCGTGGCCAGGTTCCAGACGAATTCGCCGGTTTCCTCGATGTTGCGCACCGTGTCCTTGAACCCGATGCTGGAAAACCCGACGATGGGCGGCGTGTAGTTGAAGGCGTTGAAAAAGCTGTAGGGCGCCAGGTTCAGCCCGCCGGCCGCGCTGCAGGTTGATATCCAGCCGATCGGGCGCGGACCGACGATGGCATTGAACGGGTCATGCGGCAGGCGGTGGCCGCTGCGCGGCTCGTAAAAGTGGATGGCATCGAGCAAGGTGAAGAGCTCCGCAGTGAGTCGAGTAAAAGGGCTTGGGGCCATGGGGCCGGTTTGCACCTTAACCGAAACCGCGCGCGCCGCCTGTCGCCCAGCTGCCGGGTCACTGCCGGCGGCTGGGAATGTTCGGCGCAGGGTCGCGGCGCTCGGGACTGCCGTCGCCGTCGCGGCTACGGTCGCCATCGCGACCTTGCTCGCCATGGCCCCGCCCGGGACGCGGCGGGCCGTGCGGCCGCGGCGGGCCGGACAGCGCCGGTGCCACCACCGCCGGCGGCACGACCACCACCGCCGGCGGCGCGGGCCAGTCACGGCCGCGCGGGTAAGGCCGGTCATAACCGCCCGGGCCGCCCAGGTAAACCGGCGGATAGCCGCCCCAGCGGTACACGCCTGGGCCACCGTAAATATAGGTCGGCGGCGGCTGGACAATGTACGGCGCGGGCCTGGCATGGCCATAGGCGTCGTAGGCCTCGTAAGCGTCGTAGGTGCCGTAGTTGTTGTAGGCAGGCACCGGATACACCGCGCAGCCGCTCAGGCCCGCCGCGGCGCACAGCACAAGAAACGTTTTCATCAAGGTCTCCGATGGCCTGCCTGGGCATGCCGAAAAATATCACAATTGTCAGGGCCGGAGGTGTCGGCGCCGTGTTGTCGTGTCAAGAAACCCGGCCTGGGTGTTACCGGATGTGGATTTAGCCGGCAGCTGCTGTTTGCTACTATTTTAATAGCAATAAATTGAATTCTGTACTGCTCATTAGGCACTTTTGACCCCTATTTATGCCGCCGCCTGCCGCGCAGCAGACAGGCGCTGGCGCACAATCGAGCGCTTCGCTGCAAGGAAACCGATGAATCGCAGACGCTGGTTGACCCGTGTGCCGGCCTGGCTGCTGGCGGCCGCTGCCGCCCGGTCGGCGCTGCCTGGGGCGCAGGCTGCCGGCCTGGCCAGCTACACCGTGCCGATTGGCCAGCTCGAGCAGGCTGTGGCCGGGCGCTTTCCGCTGCGCTATCCGGTTGGCGGGCTGTTCGAGTTAAGCCTGCTTGCACCCCGCCTGCGCCTGCTGCCCGAGGCCACCCGCCTCGGCACCGACCTGACGGTCCAGGCCAGCGGCCCGGCCCTGCGCCGCAGCTACGGCGGCGCCTTCGAGCTGGACTTTGCGCTGCGCTACGAAGCGCTCGACCGGACCGTCCGGGCGCACCAGCCGCGCGTGCGTTCGCTGCGCTTTGCCGACCTGCCGCCCGGCCCGGCCGAGCTGCTCAATACCTACGGACCGATACTGGCCGAGCAGGCCTTGGGCGACGCCGTGCTGCACACGCTGCGCCCGCAAGACCTGGCGCTTCCCGAGGCCATGGGCCTGCAGCCGGGCAGCATCACCGTGACCGCCGCCGGCCTGGCAATCAGCTTCGTGCCCAGCCCGCGGCGCTGACCTGGCCCGCCCGGCCTGCCGGCGGCGCCCCAGCCCGGGCTGGCCGCCTAAAAACAGCCGCATTTTGCAACCGTGGATGGCGCGGAAAATAGGTGGGAAGCGGGTTTATGGCAAATAATGCAGGGCTAATAAGTTTTTGATGTTCACCAGGCAAGGGCGCACGCATGAATTTTTCCACTTTCCCTCTCTTGATGGCCGCTGCCGGCCTGGCCTTGGGTTTTGGGCTGTGCTGGCTGCTCATGCGCGGCCCGGCCCCGGCGCCGCAGGCCGGGTCAGTTGGCGCCCCGCCGGGCGAGCTGGCGCAGGCCAGGGACCGCATTCGCCAGCTGGAAGAGGAATGCCAGGCGGCCGTCAAGCGCTATGGCGACCTCAAGCACCAGACCGCCAGGGCGCGCGAGCTGCCCGATCTGCTCTTCAGGGATCCGGCAGCGCCGCCGGAGTTGACCGCCCAGCTCGGCTCCCTGCAAGCGCAGCTCTCGGCGCTGCAGGCGAAGGAGGCTGCCAGCCGCGCCGACGTCCTGGCCGGGCAGGCCCAGGCCAAGGAGTATTTGCGCATGCTGGAAAAAAATCAGCAGCAGGCAGCGGCCCAGGTCAAGGCCCTCACGCTGGAAGCCGACCGGCTGCGCGGCGCGCTGGAGCAGGCCATGCGACAGGCCGCCCAGATGCCCGCGCTTGAAGCCCGGCTGGCTGCGCTGCAGCAGCCCGCGCAGTCGGCGCCCGTTACCCAACTGCCCGCGCTGGAGGCGCAGGTGGCGGCGCTACAAACGCTGGAAAAAGCAATTAAAAAAGAGTTTGAGCTGCTGGCCGAAGTGCAGCGCAATGTCATCTTGACATCGGCCACGCGCCACGAGTTCATCGACAGCCCCGAAGCGCGCGCCGGCACCGGACCGGCCGCGGCCTGAAGGGCGCCGCCGGGCGGCTTACCTGACCGTGATCTGGATGGTCGAACTCATCGGCGCGCCATAGGACTGGTGGGCGCCATTGGCAAACTGCGAGGTCAGCTGGTAACGGCCCGGCGGCAAGGTGACCATGGCTTCGGTCTGCCCGGCGCCGAAGTGCTTGTGCTGCTCGTCAAAGGGCACGCTCTGGCCTTTCGCAACCGGCGCCTGGTTGATCAGCAGGTGGTTGTGGCCGCTGTCGGCCACGATCTCGCCAGCCGGCGCAACCGCCATGCCGCTGACGCCAAACCGCACCTTGAAGGTGGTTTCGACCGTGGCGCCATTGGCCGGCTCGAGCAGGGCCACCGACTGCCGGGGCGCGGGGGTGGCGCAGCCCGCAAGAATGGCCAGCAGCAGCGCGCTGGCAGCAGCGACAGCAGCAGCAGATTTTTTTTCAGTGAGGGGATACAACAAAAGATGCCTCCAGGGAGTTTTTGCGCCGGTTTCAAACGGTTGGGATGAACCGTCCGCTCGACAAGATAACTGATACGGCCAAAAAATCGCCATCGGCCGAAAAAAAACGCCCTTCGTGCCGGACAACCTGACGGGTAACCCAACAAGCGAACCGGCGGACGAACCGGCATCGCTCGGCCATTTTTTGCCTTCGCGCCGCACATCGCGCGCCTCTCGGGCGGCCGGCCCGGCTGCTACAGTGCAGGCGATGTCCAACCCCGCCGCCGCTTTTCCATCCGCCGCCTTGCCCCCGGCGCATGCCGTTTCGCGCCTGCGCGCTGCCCGCCTGGCGCGCAGCGCCAAGCCTTTTCTGGCCCGGGGCGGTCCGCGCGGCGAGCGCTGCGCCGGCTGCCGGCTGGTGCCCAGCCACTGCCTGTGCGCCGTGCGCCCGATGCTCCCGGCGGGCGCCGGATTTTGCCTGCTGATGGCCGACATCGAGCCGCTCAAGCCCAGCAACACCGGCTGGCTGATCGCCGACGCGGTGGCCGACACCTGGGCCTTTGGCTGGAGCCGCACCGCGGTGGACCCGGCGCTGCCGGCGCTGCTGGCCGATCCGCAGTGGCAGCCCTGCCTGGTGTTTCCGGCCGAGTTCGTGGCTGCCGGGCGCGTCGTCGCCCAGGCGCAGGCCGCTGACCTGCCGCCGGGCAAGCGGCCGCTGTTTGTGCTGCTGGACGCCACCTGGCCCGAGGCGCGCAAGATGTTTCGCAAAAGCCCCTACCTGGACCACCTGCCGGTGCTCAGCCTGCAAAGCGAGCAGCTGTCCCGCTACCGCCTGCGACGGGCCCGGCGCGCCGACCACTTCTGCACCTCGGAGGTCGCCGCCCTGTGCCTGGCGCTGGCCGGCGAGCCGCTGGCCGCGCAGACGCTGCAGGCCTACCTGGAGGTGTTCACCCACCACTACCTGCAGGCCCGCCAGCAGCGGCCGGTGGACTGGGACGGCGCGGCGCACCAGGCGTTGCGCCAGCTGAACCCGGTGCCCGGCCAATGCCCCGAAGGCACACCCGGCGGCGCCCTGGCTGGCAGAATTAAAGTTTTTCAAAATAAATCATGTTGATACAACTTACCTATGCCAGCCGAATTTCCCGAACCCTGGTTCCCGAGGATTTGAAAAGCATCCTGGCGGCGTCGCAGCGCAACAACCAGCGGGTGGGCGTCACCGGTGCGCTGTGCCTGTCCAGCGGCATTTTTTTGCAGCAGCTCGAAGGCGACCGCACCGCGGTCAATTCGCTGTACCACCGCATCTTGCTGGACCCGCGCCACCGGGACCCGGCGATCCTTGATTTTTCCGAGATTGCGGCGCGCAAGTTCACCCAGTGGTCGATGGGTTCGCTGTCGGCGCTGGAGGCCAACCGCACCATCTACCTGAAGTATTCCCGTTCGGCCAGCTTCGATCCGTATGGCATGAGTCCGGCCACGCTGCGGGCATTTTTTGACGAGATCATGACCAACGGAACCTGGCTCAACTGACCGGCCGGGCCAATTTGCGTTGAAAATCGGTGGCTGACCCGCAGCCCCCCATTCACTCCATTTTTTTAGCCCCCGATGACCCAAGACACCAACCGCCAGACCGAACTCAAAAAAATGGACCTGTGCCTTTCCTGCGCCGGCATCCAGCGCAACTGGCGCCGAGCGCCCGGCCATCCCGAGCTGGTGCAGGGCGCCAACCGCCAGGAAAAGCGCCCGCACGGCCTGGTCACCATCACCAGCTACCGGTGCGACCGCTGCGGCACCGCCTGGGAGTACGAAAATGACAAGGTCAACCTGCACGCCGGCTGGTCGGTGACCGGGCGCAGGTAGCCAGCGCTGACAGCGGGCGCCCGCCTCGGCTCAGCGCCCGGGCTTGATCCAGGTGAACACGCGCACCGGCGGCAGGTTGATGACCTCCCACGAGCGGTGCGGCAGGCCGAGGTGGGGCGTCATGAAGCGCGACACATGGCCGCGCACCTGGTAGGCAACAAAGCGCCCGCCGGGCTGCAGCACGCGCGCCACCGCAGCAGCGACCCGGCGTGACACCTCCGGCGGCATGGTGGAAAACGGAATGCCCGAAATGATCGCGTCGGGCGGCGGCAGCCAGCGGGCCGACAAGAATTCGTCGAGGCGCTCGGCGCTGCCCAACGCCAGCTCAAAGCGCGGGTCCACGATCGACGCCTGCAGGCGCCGGTGAAACTCGCTGTCCAGCTCAACGGCCAGCAACTGGGCGTTGGGCGGCATGGCCCGCAAGAACGCCGCCGTCGTGCCGCCCGTGCCTGGCCCCAGCTCGACCACGGTGCGCGCCTCGCGCAGGCGGGCGCTGCGCACCAGCCGCTGCTCGAGCTGGCGCGAGCTCGGCGCGATCGAGCCGACCTGGGCCGGGTTGCGCACAAAGCCGCGAAGAAATGCATAGCTGCTGCGAAACTGGCTCAGGCCGGGCCGGCCCGCTGGCTGGGTCGGCTGTTGGGCGTGGGGTGGGGTCATGGGGGGCCTGTTGGTTGAGGGGCTAGGGCGTGCGCTGGCCGGCGCGCTCGGTCCGCCCGATCCGGTGCCGTCTGCCGCCCGCCGTCCGCCGTCCGCCGGCACGATTTCCATTGTGAAGCGGCTGCTTTGCAAACGCTGTCAGACGGTGCCGTGTCCGCAAGGGGGATGCGCTGTGCTTACCCCAGCGGTCGCCACCCGGCCGGGCCGCACTTTGCAGCGGCTTTGTGTCCCAGGGAAACCGGGGCTTTTCCGACAAGCGCACGGCCCTTGTTTGACAAATTTACCCGCCGCGCCGGCCAAACCATTAAGCTGCGCCAGCGGGTGCCCGCACCGCTGGCCGATGGCCGGTTGCCCCCTGCTTTTTTTCAGCCCCTCCCCCCCCTGTTGCCATGAAACTTCACGCTGCCTGCTCTCTTCAGATCACGGCCCTGTCGGACTGCCCGATGATTGCCATGCTGCGCCCGCGAAGCGGCCAGGCGCAGTGGATGGTCAGCGAAAGCTACACGCTGCAGCCCTGGGTGCCGGTGGACGAATTCGCCGACGGCTATGGCAACCTGTGCCAGCGCCTGGTCGTGCCCAAAGGCCGGATGCAGATCACGGTCGAGGCGACGATGCAGGTGGAAGGCCACATTGCCCTGGCCCATGACGCACCGGCCACGCCCATCACCGCGCTGCCGGCCAGTGTGCTGCCGTTTTTGCTGCAAAGCCGGTACTGCCCGTCGGACAAGATGCAGGACCAGGCGCTGGCGGTGGTGGGCCGAACGCCGCCGGGCTATGCCCAGGCCGAAAAGATCCGCGCCTGGATCCATGACAACCTGGACTACCGCTACGGCGTCAGCTCGGCCAGCACCGATGCGCTGGACACGCTGGCGCACCGCGCGGGCGTGTGCCGCGACTTTGCCCATGTGGGCATTGCCCTGTGCCGCAGCCTGCAGATTCCGGCGCGCATGGTCGCCGGCTATCTGCACGGCCTCAAGCCGATGGACCTGCATGCCTGGTTCGAGGCCTTTGTGGGCGGGCGCTGGTACACCTTCGACGCCACCCAGAGCGCGCCGCGCGGCGGCCGCATCGTGCTGGCCTATGGCCATGATGCGACCGATGTGGCCTTCATTTCAGACTACGGCCGGCAGCCGCTGCAGCTTGACGACATGCAAGTGCGGGTGAGCGCGCTTGACGAACCCACCACGCCCGACCCCGGCGAGCCCGAGCCGCCTTGAGCCCCCGCATGAAAAAGCCGGTGGCCCGCAAACGGTGCCACCGGCTTTCAAAAGAGCCAGGCCCGGCTCAGTCGGCGATCACCAGCACGTTGCCGGCAAAGCTGATCTGGTCGGCGGCCGCCGGCGCGGTCTGGATCGGCGGCACATTGGCAGCCGTGATCGGATTGACCTGCGCGACGTTATTGGTCACCACACCACTCAAGCCGCGCGGCACGGTGCGCACCACCTGGCTGGCGGGCAGGGCGGCGCCGGTTTTCAGGTTGGCATACATCAGGTCCATCGCCTGGATGAAGTAACGGTGCAGCGGCACCATGCGCTCGGCATAGCCCGGAATAGTGGTGATAAAAGCGTCGAAATGCTGGGCATTCGTCACTTCGATGTACGCCAGCTTGCTGTTTGCGCCTTCAACGATCTGGTTCATGCCGTAGTAAGGCCGGCCGGTGAAAGCCACCGGCAGCAGCGTGTCGGCCCGGCCCTGAACGATCAGCGCCGGCTTGCCGCGCAGGTTGGCGCTGCGCACCACCTCGCTCAGGCCCTGCCGGACGCGCACCGCGTTGGCGCTGGT
>JACMQR010000298.1 GCA_014376885.1 Polaromonas sp. | reverse complement strand
GAAGACCTGCATGCCATCACGGCCGACGAGCAGGTGCTGCATGTGCGCGGCGAGTACCTGGCGCTGATTGAAATGCACCGGCTTTTTAACGTGGCCGATGCCATCTCCAACCCGACGCAGGCCATCGTGGTGATCGTTCAGGCCGAGGGAATGCGGTTCGCGCTGCTGGTGGACCAGCTCGTCGGCCAGCACCAGGTGGTGGTCAAGAACCTGGAAACCAACTACCGCAAGGTGCCGGGCATCTCGGCCGCCACCATTTTGGGCGATGGCAATGTGGCGCTGATCATCGATGTGGCGGCGATTCAGCGCACTCACCGAGAGCACAAGGCGAAGGCGCGCTGAGTACTTTTAAGTGGCTTCTTCTCTGGTTTTAGGTTTGGAGCGCCTGCCCGGCGGGGGGTAACTTTCTTTTCTGGCAAAAAAGAAAGTCACCAAAGAAAGTTGCCATGGGGAACGGAAGCGGGAGCGGGAGCGGGTTAGAGCTGAGCGCTCTGTCGGGCCATCGCTTCGCTTGGCCCTGGGTTCTCTGATCGGCAGCCAGTGGCCAATGGCATTGGCCGGCTGGTTCTACCCTTCGTTCGCCAACAGCTTCACGCTCTGCTTGATCGTTTCCTTTGCGCTCCAAGCACTGCTGGCGGTTTTTTGTCCTTTCTTACTGGGTCAAGACAGGCGGGTAGGGAAGGGGCTGGCAGCGGTTGGCGAAAACGATGAGCCTATGCTCCGTACCCCATGACCCAACCAGCGCGCACCCAGCCGGCAAGAAAAATAATGGTTAGGCCGACAGCCAGTAGCCGGAAGCGATGCGCGCAGCGCGAGCAAACCAGATCAAGCAGAGCGTGAAGCTGTTGGCGAACGAGCGGTAGAACCAGCCGGCCACAGTCATTCCCGCCAAGCCGTCGATCAGAGAACCCAGGGCCAAGCGAAGCGAAGGCCCGACAGAGCGCTCAGCTCTAACCCGCACCCGTTCCCCAGGCAACTTTCTTTGGTGACTTTCTTTTTTGCCCGAAAAGAAAGCCACCCCCCGCCGGGCAGGCGCTCCCAACCTAAAACCAAAGAGGAAACCACCCAAAGAGAACAAGCACAGAAAACAAAGAACAGAAAACGTGCGAGTCCCCGGCTCAGCCAGTGTTGCGCAGCCCAGCCGCAATCCCGTTGATCGAGATGTGAATGCCGGTCTGCACCCGCTGGTCGGTCTGGCCGGCGCGGTAGCGGCGCACCAGCTCGACCTGCAGATGGTGCAGCGGGTCGATGTAGGGAAAGCGGTGGCGGATCGAGCGCTGCAGCGCCGCATTGCCAGCCAGGCGCTGCTTGTCACCGGTGATCAGGCTGAGCGCCTGGGCGGTGCGGTGCCATTCGGCGTCAATCGTGCTGAAAATTTTCTTGCGCAGCCTGGCGTCGGCCACCAGCTCGGCATATCGCGAGGCCAGTGCCAGGTCGCTTTTGGCCAGCACCATGTCCATGTTGCTCAGCAGGGTACGGAAAAACGGCCACTGGCGGTACATTTTTTTCAGCAGCGCCAGCGCGTCCTTGCGACTCTCGGCCGAGCCGCCCCGGCCCAGGAACTGCTCGATGGCGCTGCCAAAGCCGTACCAGCCCGGCAAGGTCAGGCGGCACTGGCCCCAGCTGAAGCCCCACGGAATTGCCCGCAGGTCCTCGATCTGCTGCGACGGCTTGCGCGACGCCGGGCGCGAGCCGATGTTGAGCTCGGCAATCTCGCGGATCGGCGTGGCGCTGAAAAAGTATTCGGTGAAGCCCGGGGTCTCGTAGACCAGCGCCCGGTAGGCGGCCATGCTGGCGGTGGACAGCTCGGCGGCGGCCTGCAAAAAAGCCGGGGTGGCCGGTTTGGTCGGCTGCAGCAGGGTCGCCTCCAGCGTGGCGGCGACCAGGGTTTCCAGGTTGCGCCGGCCGATTTCCGGATTGGCGTACTTCGAGCCGATCACCTCGCCCTGCTCGGTCAGGCGAATCTGGCCACGCACCGTGCCCGGCGGCTGCGCCAAAATTGCCTCGTAGCTCGGGCCGCCGCCCCGGCCTACCGTGCCGCCCCGGCCATGGAACATGCGCAGCGTGATGCCGTGCGACACCGCCAGCTGGTCAAACAGCTCGACCAGCGCGATTTCGGCCCGGTACAGCTCCCAGTTGCTGGTGAAGATGCCGCCGTCCTTGTTGCTGTCGCTGTAGCCGAGCATGATGTCCTGCTCGCCGTACTGGTCGGGCTGGCCGCGCTGCACCAGCGCGGCGATGCCCGGCAGCGCATAGAACTCGCGCATGACGGGCGCGGCATTGCGCAGGTCTTCAATCGTTTCGAACAGCGGCACCACGATCAGGTCGCAGCTCGCGCCGGCAAAGGCGCTGGTGCCCGCCTCGTCAAGCAGGCCGTGCATCAGCCCGACCTCCTTTTGCAGCAGCAGCACCTCCAGCAAGTCGCTCACCGCCTCGGTGTGGCTGATGATGTAGTGGCGGATCGCTTGCTTTCCAAAACGTGCGCGGGCGCTCACCGCGGCTTCGAAAATCGCCATCTCGCTGCTGGCCAGCTCGGAATAGGCGGCATTCCGCACCCGCAGCGGCCGGGCGTCGTTGAGCATTTTCAGCAGCAGCGCGCGCTTGGCTGCCTCGTCCAGGCGGGCATAGGCCGGCTCGATGCGCGCCACGGCCAGCAGCTCGGCAACGACTTGCTCATGCTTGTCCGAGCTCTGGCGCAAGTCGACCGTGGCCAGGTGAAAGCCGAACACTTGGGCGGCGCGGATCAGCGGGTGCAGGCGCTGCGCCGTCAGGGCCGCGCCGTGGTGGCTGATGAGCGACGCCTGCAGCGTGCGCAGGTCGGCCAGAAAATCCTCTGACCGGGCATAGGGGTTTTGCGGTGCCACTGCATGGCGCGCCGCCTCGCCGCCGGTGAGCAGCTTGAGCGTGGCGGCCAGCCGGGCATAGACGCCGGTCAGCGCCCGGCGGTAGGGCTCGTCCTGGCGGTGCGGGTTGGTGTCGGGCGAGCTTGTCGCCAGCCGCTGCATGTCGGCGCTGCAATCGACCAGGATGGCCGACATCGACAACTCGCCGCCCAGCAGGTGCACCTCGGTCAGGTAGTGGCGCAGCGCCACATCGGCCTGCCGGCCCAGGGCATAGTGCAGCGTGCCGGCATCGACATTCGGGTTGCCGTCCCGGTCGCCGCCGATCCACTGGCCCATGCGCAAAAAGCTGTGCACCGGCTGCGCGCCCAGCTCACGCTCCAGGCTGGCATAGATCTTCGGGATTTCGCGCAGAAAGGTTGCCTCGTAGTAGCTCAGCGCGTTTTCGACCTCGTCAACCACCGTCAGCTTGGAAAAGCGCAGCAGCCGGGTTTGCCACAGCTGCATCACCCGGGCGCGCAGCTGCGCCTCGTTGGCCGCCAGTTCGCGCGGGCTCAAGGCGTCCTTGGCGCTGCTCACGGCCAGCGCCAGGGCCTTGATGCTGTCGCGCGCCGTGAGCAGCTGGGCAATGCCGCGCTCGGCGTCCAGGATGCTTTTTCGCTGCACCTCGGTCGGGTGGGCGGTCAGCACCGGCGAGACAAAGCTGCGCGCCAGCGTGTCCGAAATCGTCTTGGGCGCAATGCCGGCCCAGCGCAGCCGGGCCAGCGCCACGTCGATGCTGCCTTCTTGCGTGTCGCCGGCGCGCTCGTGAACCTGCCGGCGACGGATGTGGTGGCGGTCCTCGGCCAGGTTGGCCAGGTGCGAAAAATAGGTGAAGGCGCGGATCACGCTGACCGTCTGGTCGCCCGAGAGGTCCTTGAGCAATGTCTTGAGCGCCTTGTCGGCCTCCTGGTCGGCGTCGCGCCGAAAGGCCACCGACAGCGTGCGCACCTGCTCGATCAGCGCATAGGCCGCCACCCCTTCCTGGTCGCGGATCACATCGCCCAGGATACGGCCGAGCAGCCGGATGTCCTCGACCAGCGGCCGTTCGTTGTTTTTCGCCCGGGCCGCCGGCCTGGCCGGCTGGCCGAACATCAGGGCGGGGCCAGAAGGAATGGCATGGAGCGGGTGCGGGTCTTTTTTCATGGGTGCTGAAGCTGGCATCTGGCCCTTGGGTGCGTATGGCGGGTGGTCAAAATCGCGTGAAAGCGCCCATGCTAGCATCGACCCTCCCTGGCTTTCCCGCCTTGTTCCTTCTCATTTACCAACAGGCTCCTTGTGGCAGCAGCGCTTCAAATTCCTTCGAAAACGCCCACGGTGGTGATCGCCACCCGCGAAAGCCGCCTGGCGATGTGGCAGGCCGGGCATGTCAAGGCGCTGCTTGAGGCGCGCCTGGGCTGGCAGGTCGAGCTGCTGGGCATGACCACCCTGGGCGACCAGATCCTGGACCGATCGCTGAGCAAGATCGGCGGCAAGGGCCTGTTCGTCAAGGAGCTTGAAGTGGCCCTGAGCGAAGGCCGGGCCGACCTGGCGGTGCATTCGCTCAAGGACGTGCCGATGGACCTGCCGGCCGGTTTTGCGCTGGCCTGCGTGCTGGCGCGCGAAAACCCGCACGATGCGTTCGTCTCCAACCAGTTTTCGTCGCTGGCCGCGCTGCCGCAGGGGGCCGTAGTCGGCACGTCGAGCCTGCGCCGCCTGGTGCTGCTCAAGGCCTTGCGGCCCGACCTGACCATCGAGCCGCTGCGCGGCAACCTGGATACCCGGCTACGCAAGCTCGACGAGGGCCAGTACGACGCCATCGTGCTCGCCGCCGCCGGCTTGCTGCGGCTGGACCTCGCGTCGCGCATTCGCCACACCTTTGCGCCGGCCGACATGCTGCCGGCAGCCGGGCAGGGCGCCCTGGGCATCGAGGTACGGGCCGACCGGACCGACCTGATCGAAGCGCTGGCCACGCTGGCCGACCCGCCGACCTGGCTGGCGGTCACCGCCGAGCGCACCGTTTCGCGCGCCATGGGCGGCAGCTGCTCGATGCCGCTGGCCGCTTTTGTGACCGCTGGCCGCCACGGCGCCCTGCAGTTGAACGCTGCCTGGGGCGATCCGGCCACGGCGAACGCGCCTGGCGGTGCCCTGGCCGCGCCGCCAGCGCCGCTGGTGCGGGCGCAGCTGGATGCGCTGGTGCACACCTTTGCCCAGGCCGAGGCGCTGGGCGAAGCCGTCGCTGCCCAGCTGCGGGCGGGTGGGGCGGTTTGGGCCGGCAATGGCACTGCCGCTTGAGCCGTCCGCCGGCATCGAGGCCGGCTGACATGAGCACCGCACGGCTCATCGTGACCCGGCCGGTGCCAGAGGCCGGGCAGTGGGCGCGGCAGCTGGAAGACGCCGGCATTGCCGCCGAAGCGCTGCCGCTGATTGACATCGCGCCTTTGGCCGGTCCGGCCGATGCGCAATTGCTCAAAAATGCCTGGGAGGCGCTGGCCGGTTACGCCGCCTGCATGTTCGTCAGCGGCCATGCGGTCGACCATTTTTTCAAGAAAAAAAGGGCTGATGTGCAAGCGCAGCGGCCACAAGCAGCTATTAATAGCGTAGCAAACGACAACTGGCTGAAAATTCTGCCGGCGGTGCGCTTCCTGGCGCCCGGTCCCGGCACCGTGACGGCGCTGCGGGCGGTGGGCATTCCCGCGTCGCGGATCGACGCGCCGCTGCCCGATGCCAGCCAGTTTGACTCCGAAGCCCTGTGGCGGGTCGTGGGCCGCCAGGACTGGTCGGGCTGCAAGGTGCTGATCGTGCGCGGCCAGAGCGCCGGCGCTGCTGGCGCAAGCTCGGGCCGCGACTGGATCGTGCGGCAGTGGCAGGGCGCCGGCGCCAGCGTTGACTTTGTCAGTGTCTACCAGCGCTGCGCCCCCAGCTGGGACGAAGCCCGGCTGCAGCGCGCCCGCCAGGCCGCCGCAGACGGCTCGGTCTGGCTGTTCAGCAGCTCCGAAGCCGTGGCCAACCTGGTCGGGCTGGACGGGCTGCACGGCATCGACTGGCAGCACGCCCGGGCCATCGCCACCCATCCGCGCATTGCCGGCGCTGTACGGGCCGTCGGCTGGGGTGTTGTTGCCGAGTCACGTCCGGCGCTTGCCGACATCCGGCAGGCGCTGGGCTCGTTAGAATCGCGCCACCCATGAGCGAACGCCCCCCAGCCCTGCCTTCGATGCCCCAGTCCGCGCCTGCGGACGAGCCGCTGGCGCAGCGTGCCCTGGCACCGCAAGCGGCGGGGCACGACGCCTGGCTGGTGCCGCGCAGCTGGGCGCTGGTGGTGGCTTTGCTGGCAGCGGCCGGTTTGCTCGGCAGCGCCGCGCTGTGGCAAAAACTCGGCGCCATCCAGGAAGAACTTGCCCGCCGCAGCTCGGCTTCAGGCGCCCAGGCGATCGAGGCGCGAACCCTGGCGCAGCAGGCGCAGGACAGCAGCCGCGACCAGACGGTGCGTCTGGCGCTGCTGGAAACGCGGCTGGGCGAGGTCAGCCTGCAGCGCACGCAGCTGGAAGAACTGATGCAAAGCGTGTCCCGCTCGCGGGATGAAAACCTGGTGGTCGACATCGAGTCCGACCTGCGCCTGGCCCAGCAGCGGGCCTTGCTGACGGGCAGCGCCGAGCCGCTGCT
>JACMQR010000039.1 GCA_014376885.1 Polaromonas sp. | reverse complement strand
TGGCGCTCAACGCAGCCGTCGAGGCAGCAAGAGCCGGCGAGCAAGGCCGGGGCTTTGCGGTGGTGGCGACTGAAGTCAGAAGCCTGGCGCAAAGAAGCGCGGCGGCGGCCAAGGAGATCAAGACCTTGATTGGCGACTCGGTGGGCAAGGTTGAAGAAGGCAGCCGGCAGGTGCTTGAAGCGGGCAAGACGATGGACGAGATTGTGGACAGCGTCAAGCGCGTGACGGACATCATGGCCGAGATCGAGGCGGCGAGCCGGGAGCAGACCCAGGGGATCGAGCAGATCAACCAGGCGATCACGCAGATGGACCAGGTGACGCAGCAAAATGCGGCGCTGGTGGAGGAGGCGGCGGCGGCGGCGGCGTCGCTGCAGGAGCAGGCCAGCGGGCTGAGCCAGGTGGTCAGCGTGTTCCGACTGGGCAGCGGGCAACCCCTTGGCCAGGCAGGTGCGGTCCTGCAGGCCAGGCAGCCATCGCCTGCCCGGCAGGGCGTTGCAGCGCCAAAGCCGGTGCTGCAACGGGCCGGGACGACCTTGCCAGCCAAACGGCTGACGGCTGCAACGGCGGCAGGAGCCGCCGAGTGGGAAGAGTTTTAAAGCCTGGAACGCAGAGCCAGTGCCCCAGGGTTGACTGAGGCCGCCCATCCAGCGCCGCTCAGGCCCAGCGTGCCCAAGCTGGCTTGCAATGCAAGGTGGATGAGCCGCTGCCAGCAAACAGCCGTGATCTTCTTTTGATAGCGGCTAATGCAGACGGGCATTGCACAAACGCTCTGAATCTTGGTATTTCTCGCAGAACCGGCAAGTTTTGCAGCGGGCGGTGACGTAGGTTACGCCCCCCCTGCGCGGCTGGAATGCCATCAACAGGCAAGCCGGGCAGACTGCAACTTTATCTAGAGTGTCGCGTCAGGCGCAAAGTGTCGGCAGATCGCGGCGCTGGCCAGCGAGAACCGGCAGTTTGCGTCTGACGCGGCACTAGGCAGCCAAGCGGCCCATGGCAGCGCGGCGGCCCCCACCGTGACCCGCGGGGGAGTTTTTCCCGGCCGCCGACCGAGCCGGAGCCGCCAGGCCTGCGCGGGCCGCCAGCACCGCCGCCACCGGTGCGCGGACCGCCCCGGAAATTGTTGCGGTTGCCGGTTGGCTGTCCCGATGACGGGAAGCCGGACGAAGCATGGCTGGCCGGCTGCTGGCTGTCAAAGTCATTGCCGCGCGACTCGTGGCCTGGCTGGCGCGGTGCGGGCGAATTTCTCGGCGGGCTGCTTTGCGGATAGCCTGAATTGCTGCGTGGCTGGGCTGGCCCACGGCGGTCGGCATTGCCGCCACCGTTGCCGCCAAAGCCGCTGACGCCATTGCTGCTGCGGCCAGCGCCTGCGCTGCTGCCGGCCGGAGCGCGTGGACCGCGTCCCGCCGCCCCGGCGTTGCCGCCGCGTGCCGGCTGCGCGCCCTTGGTGTCACGGATGCGGGTCATCATCTCGCTGCGCGCTGCCTTGGCGGCGGCCTGCATCACATCGCGGCTTGGCGGCTTGCCCAGGCCACCCCAGATGGTCTGGCGGCCCATGGCCAGCGGCTCGGCGCGTTCGCCGGCTTCGGCTTCAAAACCGGGAACGACAACGCATTCGATGTTTTGCTTGGTAAAGCGCTCGATGTCCTGCATGAAGCCTTCTTCGTCCAGGCACACCAGGCTGACCGCTTCGCCGCTGTTGCCGGCGCGGCCGGTGCGGCCGATGCGGTGGACATAGTCTTCGCTGACATTCGGAATTTCATAGTTCACGACATGCGGCAGCTCGTCGATGTCGATGCCGCGCGCGGCAATGTCCGTCGCCACCAGCGCGCGGATGTCGCCGTTCTTGAAGCCCTGCAGCGCCTGCGTACGAGCGGTCTGGCTTTTGTTGCCATGCAGCGCCATGGCCGGAATGCCAGCTTTGGTCAAATGCTCGGCAACGTTGTTGGCGCCGAACTTGGTGCGGGTGAACACCAGCACCTGGCTCCAGTTGTGCTCGTTGATGATGTGCGTCAGCAGTGCCTTTTTCTTGGCGCGGCCGACCGGGTGGATGGTCTGGGTGATGCGCTGCACCGTGGTGTTGCGCGGCGTGACCTGGATCGACACCGGGTTGCGCAGCAAGCCGTTGGCCAGTTCGCGGATTTCGTCGCTGAAGGTGGCGGAAAACAGCAGCACCTGCTTTTGCTTCGGGATCAGCGCCAGCACCTTTTTGATGTCATGGATGAAGCCCATGTCGAGCATGCGGTCGGCTTCGTCCAGAATCAGGATTTGCACCTGGCTCAGGTCCAGCGTGCCCTGGCCGGCATGGTCGAGCAGGCGGCCAGGGGTGGCCACCAGAATGTCGACGCCGCGGCGCAGCTTTTCAATTTGCGCGCCCATGCCTACGCCGCCGAACATCACCATCGAGGTGAGGTCCAGGTACTTGCCGTAGGTGCGAACGCTTTCTTCCACCTGCGCTGCGAGTTCGCGGGTCGGCGTCATGATCAGGGCGCGCACCGCATTGACGCCGCGCCGGTTGGTCAGGCGCGGCTCGGTGGACAGGCGCTGGAGCAGCGGCAATGTGAAAGCCGCTGTCTTGCCGGTTCCGGTCTGGGCGCCGCCCAGCAGGTCACTGCCGGCCAGCACGGCCGGAATGGCCTGAACCTGAATCGGCGTGGGGGTGTCGTAGCCCTGCTCAAGCACGGCTTTCAAAATGGCCGGAGCCAGATTCAATTCTTCAAATTTCATGGATAGTTGCACCGCTGGGGCGCTCAAGATCGGCCTGTTAGGCGCCTTTGTTCGAAGGCAGCCCGCCAGTGGTAGGCAGATGGGATCAGGAAGTCGGGCTAGAAAACACTGCAAGCTGGCTGGTAAACCCGTGCCGCGGTGTGCCCAAATGTTGAAGGCACCTGGAGCCTTGCAACCCCTTGATTGTGGCATGGAACGATAATCGGTAAACATGCGCTGGCTTTTGGCCGGCTGCAAAGCTGCATGGCGATTTGCCCACTGGCAAGCCAGCGAGTTTTTTTACCTGTTTTTATCTACCAAAGTGACCCGATGGCCCAGTACGTATTCACCATGAACAAGGTCGGCAAAATCGTGCCGCCCAAACGCCAGATCTTGAAGGATGTGTCCCTGAGCTTTTTTCCGGGCGCCAAGATTGGTGTGCTGGGCGTCAATGGTTCGGGCAAGTCGACCTTGCTGAAAATCATGGCCGGGCTGGACAAGGAAATCGAAGGCGAAGCCACGCCGATGCCGGGCCTGAACATTGGCTACCTGCCGCAAGAACCCAAGCTCGACCCGGAGCACACGGTGCGCGAAAGCGTTGAAGCCAGCATGGGCGCGGTGTTTACCGCCAAGACCCAGCTGGAAGCGGTGTATGTCGCCTATGGCGAGCCCGATGCCGACTTCGACGCGCTGGCGACAGAGCAAGCCCGGCTGGAGGCCATCATCGCCACCGCCGGCACCGACTCCGAGCACCAGCTCGAGATTGCCGCCGACGCGCTGCGCCTGCCGCCCTGGGACGCCAAGATCGGCCTGCTGTCGGGCGGTGAAAAGCGCCGTGTGGCGCTGTGCAGCATGCTGCTGTCCAAGCCCGACATGCTGCTGCTTGACGAGCCAACCAACCACCTGGACGCCGAGTCGGTGGACTGGCTAGAGCAGTTTTTGCAGCGCTATCCCGGCACCGTGGTGGCCATCACCCACGACCGCTATTTTCTGGACAACGCCGCCGAATGGATTCTGGAACTTGACCGGGGCCACGGCATTCCCTGGAAGGGCAACTACAGCACCTGGCTGAGCCAGAAGGGCGAACGCCTGGCGCAAGAGCAAAAAGGCGAGGAAGCCCGGGCCAAGGCGCTGAAAAAGGAACTTGAATGGTCGCGCCAGAACCCCAAGGCGCGCCAGGCCAAGAGCAAGTCGCGCCTGGCTAGGTTTGAGGAACTGTCCGATTTTGAATACCAAAAGCGCGTCGAGACCAACGAAATCTTCATTCCGGTGGCTGAGCGCCTGGGCAGCCAGGTGATCGAGTTCCACAACGTGACCAAGTCGTTCGGCGACCGGGTGCTGATCGACAACCTGAGCTTCACCGTGCCGGCCGGCGCCATCGTCGGCATCATCGGCCCGAACGGCGCCGGTAAATCGACGCTGTTCAAGCTGATTGCCGGCAAGGAAAAGCCCGATTCCGGCGAAGTGGTGATTGGCTCGACGGTGCGCATGGCCTTTGTCGACCAGCACCGCGATGACCTGGCGAACGAAAAAACCGTCTGGGAAGATGTCTCCGGCGGCCTGGACATCCTGAACGTCGGCAAGTTCCAGATGCCCAGCCGCGCCTATTGCGGCCGCTCCAACTTCAACGGCGGCGACCAGCAAAAGCGTGTTGGCACGCTGTCCGGTGGCGAGCGCGGCCGCCTGCACCTGGCCAAGACCTTGATTGCCGGCGGCAACGTCCTGATGCTCGACGAGCCGTCGAACGACCTGGATGTGGAAACACTGCGCGCTTTGGAAGACGCGCTGCTCGAATTCGCCGGCTCCATCATGGTCATCAGCCATGACCGCTGGTTCCTGGACCGCATCGCCACCCACATTCTGGCCGCCGAGGGCGACAGCCAGTGGACGTTTTTTGACGGCAACTACCAGGAATACGAAGCTGACAAGAAGCGCCGACTGGGCGAAGAGGGCGCCAAGCCCAAGCGCATGCGCTTCAAAGATCTGAAGTGAAGATGGCCTGCGTATGACTGATGAGGATGTCTTGATCCAGACCCGCCACTGGCTTGAAAAAGCTGTGATCGGGCTGAACCTGTGCCCGTTTGCCAAGGCGGTGTATGTCAAGAACCAGGTGCGCCTGGTGGTCAGCCAGGCGCGCCATGCCGACGACCTGCTCGAAGAGCTTGACAGCGAACTGGACCTGCTGGCCGGCACGCCGGCCGATCAGGTGGACACGACGCTGCTGATCCATCCGACGCTGTTCGACGATTTTCTGGATTTCAATGATTTTTTGGAAATTGCCGAAGGCGCGGTGGATGAGCATGGGCTTGAAGGCGTGGTGCAACTGGCCAGCTTTCACCCTAAATTCCAGTTCGATGGCACACAGCCGGATGACATCGGCAATTTCACCAACCGGGCGCCATTTGCTATGCTGCACTTGCTGCGCGAGGCAAGCATCGAGCGGGCTGTGCAGGCTTTTCCGCGCGCCGAAGCAATTTTTGAGGAAAATATCAAGACTCTGGAAAATCTCGGGCATGCAGGCTGGCTGGGCCTGGGCTTGGGCTTGAATCACTGACTTGATCGGAGCCAAAAAATTGAATTTTTACATGGCTCCTTGCACTTTTATCGTGGTTGTTTTCCCTGACGGAAGGTGCCAAACAGGATGTTGACTTCAGCACACCCACCGAGCGCGGTTTTTCAGGCCTGCATCGGCGAGTTGTTCAGGCAGTCGCCGTTGTTGATCAATCGCTGGTCGTCGCGACTCGGCGTTGCGCTGCATGAGCGGTCCCTTGCCGCCCTGGATTCTGCTCAACGGCATGAAATTGTGGAAGCGATTGCCCTTTTCATCAAGTACCGGTCGGTGATTGAACAGGGCTTTTCTCAAGGACTCAGAAAAGCCCTTGCCGAAGATGCGCCGACGACCCCGGCCAGCGGCAAATCCTTCAGGCCTGGGCGCTCACTGTCTTCGGTGAGCTTTGACGACCTGGAACTGATGGGCGACCTGCAGGTTCAGCAAGCCGTGGAAAGCGCGCGCTTGAATCAGGGTGTCAGGCAGAGCTGCGAAAGCGGCCTGGCCGAGTTTTCTGCCCGGCTGAGCACGGCACAGGGATTTTTGGTGGTCAGGAGCGATGCTAATCCGTTGCGTCCGGAAATCATGGCGCATATCTTGTATGAATCGCTGCAATCCCTTGCCGTGTCCAACCATGCGCGGGCTTGCTGGCTGGTTGACGGCGCTCGCCTCCTGGGCGAGGAGCTGCAACTGCTTTATGTGTCGCTGAGCGATTTCCTGGCAGGCCTGGGCGTTGCGCCTGCTCCTTATGGCGTGCATGGGGCGCCTGGCCTGCCGGCGGGTGCGGCCAACCGCGCAATGCCGGCTGCAGCCTGGGACGGACCTGAAGCGGCACAGGCTGCATTCTCACCGGCAAATGACTGGCACCCCTACCCCCGGCCGGACACCGAGATGGCCACAGCTGGCCGCAAGCCCTTGCTGACCCTTGACCATCTGCACCACCTGCTGATGGGGGACTATGAAGACCTGTCGCACGAGGCGTCTTCATTTTCAGAGTTCGCGGCTGACGAAGCGGCACACCAGGATTTCTCACATACGGTTCCCGCCGCGCTCGATGCCCTGGGTGAACTGGAAGAAAAGGGACTGGTGTCCACCCGAACGAAACTGGCCCGGCCCGCGCCGCCGACACTGGTGGCAAAGTCGCGGGCCCGCTTCAAGACCGGCGCCAAGACGCTGGGCCAGTCATTGGCGATTGAAGTGGTCGGGCTGATGATCGAGCAGCTGGCCAATGACCAGCGGCTGCTGCGGCCGGTCAGGCAAATTGTGGCCCATGCCGAACCGGCGTTTTTGCAGCTGGCGGTGACGGATCCGCGGTTCTTCAGTGAAAAAAGCCACCCGGCCCGGCGATTGCTGGAAGCCATCACCAGTGCGAGCCTGGGCTATGCCAGCGAAAGCACGCCTGGTTTTGCCGAATTTTTGCAGCATTTGCAGGAAATCGCTGCGTCACTGACAGCCAGCCAGACCGGCGATGCCGATCATTTCGCCACATTGCTTCATGACTTTGAACAGCGGCAAAACCGCAACACCCCGGAAAACCGCAAGGCTCAGCGGCTGGCTGTGCAGGCGCTGCTGCAGGCGGAAAAGCGAAACGCGATGGCGGTGAAGATAGCGTCTGAAATCAGGGCACGTCCGGACTTCACCGATGGCAACCGCACCATCACCGACTTCCTGACCGGTCCCTGGGCGCAGGTGATGGCCCGGGAGCGCTTGTCCGAGCAGGGCGTAACTTTGGGCGGCAGCCTGAGCGTGTTCAGCCTGGCGCTTGACGACCTGCTCTGGAGTCTTGATGCCGGCCAGGTGGCGGGCCAGGGGCCGCGCCTGGTCGGCATGATTCCCCGGCTGCTCCAGTCGCTCAGGCAGGGGCTGGCATCGATCGATTTTCCAGCTGGGCAATGCCAGCCATTTTTTGATCAGCTCATGGCGCTTCACCACAGCGCGCTGGGGAGCCGGATCGCTGCACCGCCAGACCCGCTGCCAAGCCGCCATGGGTTGGCCCAGATGTTTGTCGGACCCGATGAGTCCAGCGCCATGCCGCTGTGGCTGGCGCCATCAGAAGTCGAGCACTCCGGTTTCATGCAAGGTCCGGACGAGCCGGTGTGCGATTTGCTGGCACAAAGCCGGTCTGGGTCGCCGGACCTCGCAGCGCGCCCGTCCAGCCAGGCGGACGGGAATGGCAGCATGGCTCTCAATCTGGGCGACTGGGTCGACCTGCTTGTGGAGATGCAATGGGCGCGTGCGCAGCTGACCTGGGTAAGCCCTGAAAATTCTTTGTTCATGTTCACCAGCCTGGGCGGCCGAAAGCACTCCATGACCTCCCGTGTGCTGCACCACCTGGCCAAGCTGGACCTGGTCAAGGTGGTCAGCCAGCAGGGCGTGCTCGAAGGCGCTCTTGACAGCGTGGCCAGAACCGCGCTGCAAAACAGCGTGCTGGGCAAGGCGAAGTTTTAAGAGCCTGGATGGCAGGGCTGCAGCCCGCCCGAAGCGCGGGGCTTTCAGTCAGCTCACGGCGCTGTCATGCGGTACCGCCCGGAGGCCATGAGGCCATGAGGTCGGTGGCTTTCATGCACGACATTGCCAAAGGGCGTTATTTTCTTTGCAGTTTTCTGCGCACCAGGCCGATATTGCCCCGCAGCGCATACAGCTCGTCGGTGTAGGACAGCGGCACTGCGATTTTTTGGGCATGCTGCTCCAGGCGGCTCAGCTCTTCCAGCAAAGCCTGAGTGTTTTTTTCATCGGCTGTGTGTTCGATGCGGTTTTCAATGTCCCGGAGCTGGGCGTACCAGCGAAAGATCCTGGAGCGGACCCGAAACGCATACAGCGGCGGAACGATGCGCGACAGCGGCAGCATGATGGCCAGGATGATGCCCAGCGCCAGCCCCATGCGCTCGACCAGGTTGGCCACCCAGAACGGCAGGTAGCGCTGCAAAAAAGGCGGGTCGCTGCGCAGGCCGCGCTCGGCTTCGGCGGCAATCGGCAGTTCGTTGTTGGCCAGGCTGGGGTAGTCGCGGGCGCGTCGGAACCAGCCGGCGCCGCCATGGATTTGCTTGCCCGCCTGGACAAACAGCTGGAGCAGCGCTGGGTGCGTTGCCTTGCGGCTGACAAGCGCCGTGGTGGGCGCAACCAGGCGGACATCCACGGGCGGAATATTGGCAGCCAGGTCCACCACGCCGCGCGGCAGCAGGGCCGGGCTTAAAAATGAAAATCGGCGTGAATAGGCTTCGCTTTGCGGAAAATCCATCAGCCCGACGCCGGGCGTTTGCAGCAGCATCTGCACCATCAGCGACTCGGGCGCCGATGCGAACACGATGGCATCGAGCCGGCCTTCCAGGAAAGCGACGGTGGCCGCTGTCTGCTCAAGCTGCAAAGCCGTCAAGCTGGACGGGTCGATGTTGTTGCTCGTCAGCAGTTTGCCCATCAGGCGGGGAATGCCGCTTCCGGCGCTGCCCAGGTTGACCCGCAAGCCCGGCAGCTGGGTCAGCGCATTGAGCAAGGCCGGGCGGCCCGCCAGGCTGGGCAGCGCATCGGTTTTGTAAAACAGCCACACCGGCTCGACAAATAAACTGCCCAGCGACTCCAGAATGGCTTCGTCGGCTGGCTGGATGTCGCTGGTGCCGCCCTGGACAAACCCCAGGTCAGCTTTGCCCGCTCGCAGAAGCTGAAAATTGTCGGCCGAGCCTTGCGACGCCAGCAGCAACACTTCGATGCCGTCCCGGGCCAGGATTTCGGCATACCGCCTGCCGAACTCTTCATAGGCGCTTTGCGCGGGCCCGGTGGCCAGTGTCACCCGCTTGGGTGGGTTCGGGTCGAGCCACCAGTAGGCCAGCGCCAGCAGCACGATCGCCAGCACAGCAAAGGGTCCGACCGAAACCGCCAGGTCGCGCAGCGACAGCAGGGTGTAGCGTATGGTTTTCGGCATGCCGGCACCTTAGCATGGGCTCAACCCCGCAGCCGCCCTGAACAGCGATATCAGCATGAAATATGCCTTTTGTGCAATCTGGGTAATCATTTAAAGCTATTAAATACATAGCATATTGACAAGGCTGGAGTTCTCCTGTTGGCAGCGGACAAACGCCGGTCAGCGCCGCCTGGGCGGGCCGATTATGATCGGGCGCCAGCTGCGCCCACCGACCTGCTGCCCACCACCCAGTTCCCTACCATGTCTTCCAATCGTCGCACCCGCTTGACCACCGTGCTTATTGCGCTGGTTAGCCTGCTGTTCATGCAGCTGGCGCTGGCCGGCTATGCCTGTCCGGCCAGCGGGACGAAAGCGCCCGGAGCAGCAGCGATGGCCGACTCAAGCATGCCATGCGCCGGCTCCATGCAGTCGGAGTTGGACGACGCACAGCCCGGCTTGTGCACGGCGCATTGCCAGGCGGACCCGCAAACCGCCGACCGGCCTGAGCAGCCCTTGCCCCTGGCGCTGGGCGCGCTGCCCGCCGGCTTCGCCATGCCGGCCCGGGTGACCCGGCTGTCTGGCGCGCCGTGTCAAACACCCCACCTGATGCGCACCACAGCCCCGCCCGTGGCCATCAGCCACTGCTGCTTTCGCCTTTAGCCAATCGGACCACCCTGCTTGCCGTCCAATGCATGGCTGTGCATGGGCGGGTTGTTGATTGTGTTCTGGAGGTTTTCATGGGTATTCGATTTCCAATTTTTCGGGCGGCGGCTTTTGCACTGGTTTCCGCTGCAAGCGCGCCTTTATGGGCTGCCGAGCCGCTGGCCCTGGCAGAGGCGCTGCGCCTGGCGGTGGAGCGTTCGCCGCTGTTGCGCGCCCAGCGCCTGCTCGCCGTGGCGGCCGGTGAACAGGCGGTGGCAGCAGGCCAGCTGCCCGACCCGGTCCTCAGGCTGGGTATCGACAATTTGCCGGTCGATGGCCCGGACCGCGGCAGCGTGTCGCGCGACTTCATGACCATGCGGCGCATCGGCATCATGCAGGAGCTGCCCCGCGCCGAAAAACGCCAGCTGCGCACGCAACGCCTTGAGCGCGATGTGCAGCGGGCGCGGGCGCAGCAGCAGCTGACGCTGGCCGATGTCCAGCAGGGCACGGCCCTGGCCTGGCTGGAGCGCCATTACGCCCAGGCGATGGGCGAGCTGGTCGGGCAACAACGGGAAGAAACCCGGCTGCAGGTGCAGGCCGCAGACGTCGCCTTTCGAAGCGGCCGGGGAACCCAGGCCGATGTGTTTGCCGCCCGGGCTGCCTTGATCAGTATTGAAGACCGCCTGAGCCAGATCGACGGGCAGTCGCGCAGCGCCGGCCTGATGCTGGGCCGGTGGGTGGGCGCCGACGCCGCCAGCCGGCCAAGCTCGGGACCACCGGCCTGGCAGGCGATGCCGCTGCAGGGCCCGGCTTTCGAGGAGCGTATCGGGCAGCATCCCGATCTGCAGGTCATTCGCGCCGAGATTGACGCCGCCCAGACCGATGCACGGCTTGCGCTGGCCAACCGGCAGTCCGACTGGACCGTCGAGGCCAGCTACAGCCAGCGCGGCCCGGCCTATTCCAACATGCTGTCGCTGGGCCTGTCGATTCCGCTGCAGTGGGATGCCGCAAACCGCCAGAACCGCGAGCTTGCTGCCCGGCTGGCGCTGGTCGATGAGGCGAAGGAACGCTATGAAGACCGGCTGCGCAGCCGGGAAGCCGAAGCGCGCGGTCTGCTCAACGACTGGCAAACCGGTCAGGACCGGCTGGCCCGCCAACGCACTGAGTTGATTCCCGCCATGCGCCAGCGCGCCGAGGCAATGCTCACCGCCTACCGGAGCGGCAAAAGCGATCTGGCGGGCACGCTGGCGGCGCGGCGCGACGAGATTGACGCCCGGATACAGGCCTTGAGCCTGGAGGCAGACACCGCACGGGCCTGGATACGGCTCAAATTCCTGACGCCCGATGACGCGCTGGCCGCCCCGTTGAAGGATCAGCCATGAACAACAAGTTTGTGCTTTCCGTTGTGCTGGCCGCTGCCGCATTGGCGGCGGCCGGCTACGGGCTGTACCGGCTGGGCCTTGAGCGCGGCGGTGAATCGGCAATGCCTGCCCTGGCCGCCGCACCGGCGCCGGGCACCGGTGCGCAAAACCTTCCGCAGGGCATCGCGCAGGGCGAAGACGCCACCCGCCGGCATCTCAGCGCCGGGCTGAAGGCGGGGGACACCGACCCGGTGACCGGCAGCCGCATCCTGTACTACCACGACCCGATGGTGCCGGGCAACCGGTTCGACAAGCCGGCAAAGTCGCCCTTCATGGACATGATGCTGGTGCCGGTGTATGCGGCCAGCGACGCCGACACGGGAAAAGTCAGCATCAGCCCCCGGCTCCAGCAGAGCCTGGGCGTGCGCACCGCTGTGGTGGTGGAAGGCGCGCTGTCGCCCCAGGTTTCTGCTGTGGGCAGCATTGCCTTCAACGAACGCGACCAGGCAACCCTGCAGGCGCGGGCGACCGGCTATGTCGAACGCCTGCATGTGCGGGCCACGCTGGACCGGGTGGTCAAAGGCCAGCCACTGGTGGACCTGTACATTCCGGACTGGGTGGCGGTGCAGGAAGAATTCCTTGCCCTGCAGCGCATGCCGGGCAATGACCTGGCGTCCCTGGTCGATGGCGCCCGCCAGCGCATGCGCCAGGCGGGCATGACCGATGCGCAGGTTCGCCAGGTTGAAGCCAGCGGCCGGGCGCAGGCACGCGTCACGGTGACTGCGCCGATCGGCGGCGTGGTGGTGGAACTGCTGGCGCGCGATGGCATGACGGTGATGCCCGGGGCGACCTTGTTTCGCATCAACGGGATGTCCACCGTCTGGGCGAATGCCGAGGTTCCGGAAAGCCAGTCGGCCTTGCTCAAGCCCGGCAGCCGGGTGCAGGCGCTCAGCCCGGCAGTGCCCGGCGCGACCTTCGACGGCACGGTGCAGGCTGTTCTGCCCGACGTGAACCCGGCCACGCGCACCCTGAAGGTCCGACTGGAACTGGCCAATCCCGGCGGTCGGCTGGTGCCGGGCATGTTCGTGTCCATGCGCTTCACGGGCACCGGCACTGCCAAGGCGCTGTTGATTCCAACCGAAGCGGTCATCCAGACCGGTCGGCGCACGGTGGTCATGCTGGCCGAGGAAAATGGCCGCTTCCAGCCGGTCGAGGTGCAGGCCGGCATGGAAAGCGGCGGCCAGACCGACATCAAGCAAGGGCTCAAAGCCGGCCAGCGGGTGGTTGTGTCGGCCCAGTTCCTGATCGATTCCGAAGCCAGCCTCAAGGGCGTCGAAGCCCGGCTCAACGGCGCGCCTGGGCCGATAGCGGCCAGCACTGCGCCGCGCCACCAGAGCGAAGCCAAAATCGAGGCCGTCGGCCCGGACAGCTTGAGCTTGTCCCACGGACCCATTCCGTCGATGAAATGGGGCGCGATGACCATGGACTTCAAGACCCCGGCCCGGCAAGCGCTGCCGCCCGGTCTGCAGGCCGGAAGCCGGGTGAGCTTTGAGTTCTACATCGACGACGACGGGCTGCCGCAGCTGACCCGGGTGTCGCCGATGGCGTCCCTGCCGGGCGCTGCCGAGGTCAGGAAGTGATCGCCCGCCTGATCCGCTGGTCCATCGTCAACCGGTTTTTGGTGCTGCTGGCCACGCTGATGATGGGCGCCTGGGGGGTGTACGCGGTGCTCAAAACGCCGCTCGACGCCCTGCCTGACCTGTCGGATGTGCAGGTCATCATCCGCACCACCTACCCCGGCCAGGCGCCGCGCATCGTCGAAAACCAGGTGACCTACCCGCTGACGACGACCATGCTGTCGGTGCCGGGTGCGAAGACGGTGCGCGGCTACTCGTTTTTTGGCGACTCGTTTGTCTATGTGCTGTTCGAGGACGGAACCGATTTGTACTGGGCGCGCTCCCGGGTGCTGGAGTACCTCAGCCAGGTGCAGTCGCGCCTGCCGGCGGCCGCCAAGGCGTCGCTCGGCCCGGACGCCACCGGCGTTGGCTGGATCTACCAGTATGCGCTGGTCGACCGCGGCGGCACGCAGGACCTGGGGCAGCTGCGGGCGCTGCAGGACTGGTTCCTCAAGTACGAGCTGAAAACCGTGCCGAACGTCGCCGAGGTGGCGTCGATTGGCGGCATGGTGCGGCAGTACCAGGTCGTGCTCGATCCGGACAAGCTGGCGGCCTTCGCCATCTCGCACACCAAGGTGGTGGAGGCGATTCAAAAGGCCAACCAGGAAGCCGGCGGCTCGGTGCTGGAACTGGGGGAGGCCGAGTACATGGTGCGGGCCTCGGGTTACCTGCAGTCGCTGGACGATTTCCGGGCGGTGCCGTTGATGACCACGCCGGGCGGCGTTTCCGTGCGCCTGGGCGATGTGGCGCGCATCCAGCTGGGCCCCGAGATGCGCCGGGGCATCGGCGAGCTGGACGGCGAAGGCGAAGCCACCGGCGGCGTCGTCATCATGCGGTCGGGCAAAAACGCCCTGGAAACGATTGCAGCGGTCAAGGCCAAGCTGGCGTCCCTGCAGTCCAGCCTGCCCCGGGGCGTGGAGATTGTTCCGGTGTATGACCGCTCCGGCCTCATCGAGCGCGCGGTGGACAACCTGACCTACAAACTGCTGGAAGAGTTTTTGGTGGTGGCGCTGGTGTGCTTCATCTTCTTGTTTCATCTGCGCTCGGCCCTGGTGGCGATCATCTCGCTGCCACTGGGCATCCTGGCCGCTTTCATCGTGATGCGCTACCAGGGGGTCAACGCCAACATCATGTCGCTCGGCGGTATCGCGATTGCCATCGGCGCCATGGTCGATGCGGCAGTGGTCATGATTGAAAACGCCCACAAGCACCTGGAGCACTGGGCGCGCGACCATCCGGCGCAGGCGCTGCGCGGCGAGGCGCGCTGGCGGGTGATTGGCGACGCAGCGGCCGAAGTTGGGCCGGCGCTTTTTTTCTCGCTGCTGATCATCACCTTGTCGTTCATCCCGGTGTTCACGCTCGAAGCGCAGGAGGGCCGGCTGTTCGCGCCGCTGGCCTTCACCAAGACCTATGCCATGGCCGCTGCCGCCGGGCTGTCGGTGACCCTGATTCCGGTGCTGATGGGCTACCTGATCCGGGGCCGGATTCCCGAGGAAAAGAGCAACCCGCTGAACCGACTGCTGATCGCGGCCTACCGGCCCCTGCTGGCGCTGGTGCTGCGCGCGCCCAAACTCACGCTGGCAGGGGCAGCAGCGGTGCTGGCCTTGAGCCTGTGGCCACTACAGCACATCGGCGGCGAGTTCATGCCGCGCCTGGACGAAGGCGACCTGCTCTACATGCCATCGGCGCTTCCTGGCCTGTCGGCCGGCAAGGCGGCTGAGCTGCTCCAGCAGACCGACCGCCTGATCAAGACCGTGCCCGAGGTGGCCACGGTCTACGGCAAGGCCGGGCGCGCTGAAACTGCCACTGACCCGGCGCCGATGGAAATGTTTGAAACCACCATCCAGTTCAAGCCGCGCGCGCAGTGGCGCGCCGGCATGACGCCGGACAAGCTGGTCGAAGAACTCGACCGCATTGTCAGGGTGCCGGGCCTGTCCAACATCTGGGTGCCGCCGATCCGCAACCGCATCGACATGCTGGCCACCGGCATCAAAAGCCCGGTGGGCGTGAAGGTGGCCGGCACCGACCTGGCAACCATCGACCGGCTGACCGGCGAGATCGAGCGGGCGCTCAAGAACGTTCCCGGCGTCTCCAGCGCCCTGGCCGAACGCCTGAGCGGCGGGCGCTATGTCGATGTGAACATCCGGCGCGATGCGGCGGCCAGCTTTGGCCTGAACATCGCCGATGTGCAGTCGGTCATCAGCCTGGCAGTGGGCGGCGAAAACATTGGCGAAACCGTCGAGGGCCTGCAGCGCTTTCCCATCAACCTGCGCTACCCGCGTGAATTGCGCGACTCGATGGAGTCGCTGCGCCGCCTGCCGTTTGTCACAGAGCGCGGCCAGCGCCTGGTGCTGTCGGATGTGGCGGACATCCGCATCACCGACGGCCCGCCGATGCTGCGCAGCGAAAACGCCCGGCTGTCTGGCTGGGTGTATGTCGACATCCGGGGCCGCGACCTGCGCTCTGCCGTGCAGGACATGCAAAACGCCGTCAGTGAACAGGTCAAACTGCCGCCCGGCTATTCGGTTTCCTGGTCAGGCCAGTTCGAATTCCTGGAGCGGGCCACAGCCAAGCTCAAGGTGGTGGTGCCGCTGACGCTGCTGATCATCTTTGTGCTGCTCTACCTGGCTTTCAAGCGCTTTGATGAAGCTTTTCTCATCATGGCCACGCTGCCGTTTGCGCTGGTGGGGGGCATCTGGCTGCTTTACCTGCTGAACTACAACCTGTCGGTGGCCGGCGCGGTCGGCTTCATTGCCCTGGCCGGTGTGTCGGCCGAGTTCGGCGTGATCATGCTGCTGTACCTGCGGACGGCGTGGGACGCCAAGCTGGCCGAGGGGAAAACCAGCGCTGCCGACCTGCTCGACGCGATTGGCGACGGCGCGGTGCTGCGGGTGCGGCCCAAGGCCATGACGGTGGCGGTGATTCTGGGCGGGCTGCTGCCGATCATGTGGGGCAGCGGCACCGGCTCGGAGGTCATGCAGCGCATTGCCGCGCCGATGGTGGGCGGCATGATCACCGCGCCACTGCTGTCGATGTTTGTGATTCCGGCCGTGTACATGCTGATGCGCCGGCCCCGAAACACCTAGCGCCGGTTTTGGCGTTCGGGCAGGCTAGACGGCAGCGTCAATCAAGCAGGGGCTGACTTTTCAGCGTCTGACGGGTTACAAACACACTTTATTTGTTACGCCGTTTTGTTGATGAAGGTCAACAATCTGCCTTGGGGTCCGCGTAGCATGATGGTGTACCGGATAAGCCAACATGAAGTTCCTTTCCAACATCAGCACCAGGCGCGATGCCGCATTCATGGTGTTGTTTGCATGGCTGTTCGCTCTGGCTTCAGGCATGGCCAACGCCTGTTTGCTGGAAGTGCGTCAAACGCATTCGCACGTGGCTGCGACCGCATCATTCGACACCGCGCAGATTTCGGTGATATTGCCTGGTCATGCAGGGGCCGTTGCCGATAAAACGGGTGTGGGTGAATCGCACTCCAAGGCGCCGTGCTTGAAGGTGTGCGACGACGGCTCATGCTCTTTTCCGAACAAGGTCCTGACGGTTGCCCACACCGATCTTGGTCCCGCGCCTCTCGTGATGGTTCTCTGGAGCAGCACTGCGCAGGGCGTTCCGGCCTCGGATCAAATCAACGACAAGCAACCGGCCACGCCCGAGCTGCCCATCCGCGTCCGCTTCTCACGGCTGGCAATCTAGCCGCTTGCCGACGACCTGGCTCAGAGCTTTCCGCTCTGCAGCCTGCATTCGCCTCTCAACCGAAATCGCCTGTTGCGCCCAGGAGCACGAAGCCGGCCTGGGTCCTTTGCTCACGTTGACGGTTATTTGCAATCCACCAAATTTCACTTTCCTTGCACCTCACCAGGAGTTTTTCATGACCTGTTTTCGATTTCCCCCCCTTGCTGTCGCTCTCACCGCCGTAATCGGGCTGACGGCCTGCAACACGTCCCCAATGACGATGCCGATGGGCAACGCCTCGGCCAGCCCCATGACCACGCCCGACCAGATGGGCATGATGGATACGCAAACGAAAACCATGCAGGCCATGCACGACAAGATGATGGCTGCCAAGACGCCGGAAGAGCGCAGCAAGCTGATGGCCGAGCACATGAAGTCGATGCAGGACGGCATGGCCATGATGGAGGGCCTGTCCGGCGGCGGCATGAAAGGCATGCAGGGCATGGGCGGCATGGGCGGCATGGGTGGCGATATGGCCGCCCGCCACCAGACCATGGAAAAGCGCATGGAAATGATGCAGACCATGATGAAAATGATGATGGACCGGATGCCCGCCGCGCCGATGAAGTGATGCCCCATTCGCACAACGCCATGACACCGATTTCCATGGCGCTCGAAGTACAGCCTGGGTCTTGCAGGGTGCGGTGCTATCGCCGCCTACTTTTTGCCAGGCGCGCACCGCGCGCACTTCCTGGGTGCACTGTCTTACCGGCTGCTGCCTGCCCGCTGATGCACTTGATGCACAGCCACCACCATGGGGACCACGGCAGTAACCCGCAGGCGCCTGGGAGCACCCCCAACGACAAGGAATAACCCCATGGACATGAAAACAGATCAACCCCACAGCGGCATCCCGCCAGCCAAGTCATCTCTGCCAACCGATCTGAAAGATCCGGTGTGCGGCATGGCCGTCACGGCGCAGTCTGATCACAAGTTGACGCACGAGGGCCGGTCCTACTATTTCTGCAGCGCCAAGTGCCAGGGCAAGTTTGCGGAGAACCCGCTGCAGTACCTCGCACCGGCAGCGCCGCCAGGCACCGCTCCAGCGGCG
>JACMQR010000297.1 GCA_014376885.1 Polaromonas sp. | reverse complement strand
TGTGGCGGTCAACCAGATGATTCGCAAGGTCACTGAAAAGAGCCGGGGCATTCGCCTGGGCAACTATGTGCAGGTGCGCGCGATTGAGGACGAAGAACTCGAACAGGTCTGGAACGGCAAAAAAACCGCCACCGAAGCGCTCGGCAGCATCGTCAAGCGCGGTAACGAGCAGCTCGAACGCTTTCAAAAAGCCAACAAGGGCTGATCGCCTGCGTCGCGCCAGAAACGGTCCGCCCGCCGGGCTAAACTCAGCCCCGCCTTGCCGGCTCTGATGGCAGGCGCGGGCTGGCGGGTTTTTATTTAAAGGCTGTATGGAAAAACGCGTCATCTTTCGCTCAGGCTGGCTGCCCTGGCTGCTGCTGGCGCCCCAGATGACGGTCATTGGCGTGTTTTTCTTCTGGCCGGCCGCGCAAGCCCTGCTGCAATCGCTGCAGCAGCAGGACCCGTTTGGCACATCGGTCGAATTTGTCGGGCTGGACAATTTCAGGCAGCTGCTGAGCGATCCGAGCTATGTCGAGTCGTTCAAGACGACCGCCTTGTTTTCGGCCCTGGTTGCCGGCCTGGGCATCGGCTTGTCGCTGCTGCTGGCGGTGTTTGCCGACCGCATCGTGCGCGGCGGCACGTTCTACAAAACGCTGCTCATCCTGCCCTATGCCGTGGCGCCGGCGGTGGCGGCCGTGCTGTGGGTGTTCATGTTTTCGCCGTCGCTCGGCGTGGTGGCCTATGCGCTGGGCAAGTTCGGCATCGACTGGAACCATCTGCTCGACTCGGGCCACGCGATGACGCTGATCGTCATGGCGTCGGTGTGGAAGCAGATTTCCTATAACTTTTTGTTTTTTCTGGCTGGCCTGCAATCGATTCCCAAATCGCTGATCGAGGCGGCGGCGATTGACGGCGCGCGCCCGTGGCGGCGCTTTTGGACCATCCAGTTTCCGCTGCTCTCGCCCGTCACCTTCTTTTTGCTGGTCATCAATGTGGTGTATGCGTTTTTCGACACCTTTGCGATTGTCGACGCTGCCACCCAGGGCGGGCCGGGCAAGGACACCGCCATCTTGGTCTACAAGGTGTACTACGACGGCTTCAAGGCCATGGACCTGGGCGGCTCGGCCGCGCAGTCGGTGGTGCTGATGGTCATTGTGGTGGCCCTGACAGTCGTGCAATTTCGCTATGTCGAGAAGAAAGTGAATTACTGACCATGGTGGAAAAACGCGGCCTCAATGGCGTTTTGGCGCATGTCGTGATGGTGCTGGGCGTGCTCGTCGTGGCTTTTCCGCTCTACTTGGCATTCGTGGCGTCTACTCACACCGCGCAGGACATCGTGCAGGCGCCCATGCCGCTGTTGCCCGGCGCGAACCTGTGGGACAGCTACAAGGCCGCGCTGTTCGGCCGGGAAAGCAGCGCCGGCTCGAATGCGCCCGTGGCGCACATGATGTGGGTCAGCTTCGTCACGGCGATGGTGATTGCCGTGGGCAAGATCTCGATTTCGCTGCTGTCGGCCTTTGCCATCGTCTACTTTCGCTTTCCGTTCAAAAAAATCTGCTTCTGGGCGATTTTCGTGACGTTGATGCTGCCGGTCGAGGTACGCATCCTGCCGACCTACAAGGTGCTGTCGGACCTGAACCTGCTCAACACCTATGCCGGCCTGACGGTGCCGTTGATTGCCTCGGCCACCGCGACCTTTTTGTTTCGCCAGTTCTTTTTGTCGGTTCCCGACGAGCTGACCGAGGCGGCGCGCATGGACGGTGCGGGCCCGATGCGCTTTTTCTGGGACATCTTGCTGCCGCTGTCGAAAACCTCGATGGCCGCCCTGTTCGTGATCCAGTTCATCTACGGCTGGAACCAGTACCTCTGGCCGCTGCTGGCGACCACCAGTGAGGACATGTACCCGGTGGTCGTCGGCATCAAGCGGATGATTGCCGGCGGCGACGCGGCCAATGAATGGAACGTGGTCATGGCGACCGCCATTTTGGCCATGCTGCCGCCCGCGCTGGTCGTGGTGCTGATGCAGAAATGGTTCGTCAAGGGACTGGTCGATACCGAAAAATAAGTAAAAAGACGGGCAAATATTTTCCATGGCATCCCTCTCCCTTAAAAACGTCATCAAGCGCTACGGCGCGGGCAAAACCGCCGTCCCGGTGCTGCACGGCGTCAGCGCCGAGATTGCCGACCATGAATTCATCGTCATCGTCGGCCCGTCGGGCTGCGGCAAATCCACCCTGCTGCGCATGGTCGCCGGGCTGGAAGACGTCACCGCAGGCCAGATTGAAATCGGCGGCCGGGTGGTCAACGACCTGGAGCCGTCCGAGCGCGACATCGCCATGGTGTTCCAGAACTACGCGCTCTACCCGCACATGAGCGTGTTCGACAACATGGCCTATGGCCTGAAGATTGCCAAGGTGCCCAAAGACGAGATCAAGGCGCGCGTCGACAAGGCCGCGAAAATCCTCGAACTCGGCGCCCTACTGGCGCGCAAGCCGCGCGAGCTGTCGGGCGGCCAGCGCCAGCGCGTCGCCATGGGCCGGGCCATCGTGCGCCAGCCGCAGGTGTTTTTGTTCGACGAGCCGCTGTCCAACCTGGACGCCAAGCTGCGCGTGCAGACCCGGCTGGAAATCCAGAAGCTGCACCGCGAGCTCGGCATCACCTCGCTGTTCGTCACCCACGACCAGGTCGAGGCCATGACGCTGGCCCAGCGCATGATGGTGATGAACGCCGGCCGCATGGAGCAGTTCGGCACGCCCGAGGAGGTGTACAACCGCCCGGCCACGACCTTTGTCGCCAGCTTCATGGGCTCGCCACCGATGAACCTGCTTCAAGGCGCGCCGAACGCCGACTTTGGCGGCCGGCCCGGCGCCATCCTGGGCATCCGGCCCGAACACCTGCTGGTCGGCAGCACCGGCTGGAAGGTCACCGTGGACACCATCGAGATGCTCGGCGCCGAGCGCCTGCTGTACTGCCGGCTGGGCGACGAGTTCCTCATCGTGCGCACCGACGAAAGCCTGTCGCTGGCCCCCAGCATCGGCCAGACATTGCAGGTCGCGCCGCGCCCCGACCGGCTGCACTGGTTTGATGCCGCCACTGGCCAGCGCCTGTGAAAAGCACCGCAGAAAAAGTGTCGGAGTTGCCTGGCCCTAGCAGCCTGG
>JACMQR010000296.1 GCA_014376885.1 Polaromonas sp. | reverse complement strand
TGAACTTGGTAACCGGCGCGCTGACCTGGGACGCAAGGATGTACCAGTTCTATGGCTTGACGCGCATTGAGGAGACGGCGGCCTACACGCTGTGGTCGCGGCACCTGCACCCCGAAGATCGGGCGAGCGCAGAACAGACTTTTCAGGATGCCCTGAGCGGCTTGCGCCCCTTAGACACCCGATTCCGGATCATCTGGGGCGATGGCACCGTGCGCCACCTGCGCGCCACCGGGCGTGTCACGCGCGACAATGAGGGACGCGCTTTGCGCATCGTGGGCGTTAACTGGGACATCTCGAAGGTGCGCGAATTGTCTTTGGAGCTTGAACGCAAAGAGCAAATGCTGCGTTCGGTGACGGACAGCCTGCCGATGCTGGTCAGCTACATCGATACCGAGCAGCGCTACCGCTTTGCCAATCCAACCTACGCCGCGTGGTTCGGCGTGCCCATCGAAAACATCGTTGGCCGCCGTGTGGCCGATATTCTTGATGCGAGCACCTGGGCTAAATCTGCTCCGCACCTGCAGGCCGCATTGCAGGGCACGGCCTCGGTGTATGAAAACCAGCTTCGCGTACTGGGCCAGCAGCGCGAGCTGCGTGCGCAGTTCATGCCGCAATGGGACGAGCATGGACAGGTCGAAGGCGTCGTCGGCGTGGTCAGCGACATTACCGAATACAAGGCCAACGAGCAGCGACTGGCGCAGGCGGTTGCGCAGGCAACTGAGACGTTGCGCCAGGAAGAGGCGCGCTGGCGCAACTTCAGCACCATCGCATCGGACTGGTTCTGGGAAACCGACGCGCAGCATTCTTATCGATTTGTCTCTGACAACTTCGAGCAGTTCTTCGGCCTGCCTGCCAGCCATCTGGTGGGTAAAAACCTCAAGTCACTGCTGGAAAACGACAGTCTCAATATCCCTGAACTGACGGCGCAGCATGTGCTCAAGCTCGATGGCCGCCAGCCGTGGAGACAATTTGAATACCAGGTGCGTATCGCCGACGGGTCCATTCGCTGCATCAGCATGTCCGCTTCGCCGCAGTTTGATACCGATGGTCGCTTTACCGGGTACCGCGGCAACGGCAGTTGCATCACGGATCGCAAGAACGTTGAAAAAAAAACCGCCATGCTTGTCGATGAAATCAACATGCTCAACCAGCGGTTTAGGCTGGCAAAGGATGCGGCAAGGATCGGGGTCTGGGACTACAAATTTGCCGATAACACGTTGATCTGGAACAAGTGGATGTACGCGCACTATGCAGTGCGTGAAGAAGACTTTGGGGCAACTTTTCAAGCGTGGCTTGCCAGGCTTCATCCCGGTGATGCCGCGCGTGTCGATGCCGAGATGGCTCAGGCTGTGCGTGGCGAGAAAGACTTTGACACCGAATTCCGGGTCGTCTGGCCCACTGGGGAGATTCGCCACATCAAGGCCGCTGCGCTGGTGCAGCGCGACGGCCGCGGTGCGGCTTTGAAAATGGTCGGTGTCAATTACGACATCACCGCTATCCGGCTTGCGGAACAAGCCGCGCTGCGCGACCAGGGGTTAGATTTGGCCACGGTGCAGCGCATTGGCCGTATCGGCACCTTTGTGGCAAATTTAGAAACTGAAATGTGGACGTCTTCGTCGGTGCTCGATGAGATTTTCGGGATCGATGCCAACTTCGTACGCTCGGAAAATAACTGGAGCACTCTGGTGGCACCAGAGTTCACCCAAGCCATTGATGACTACTTTTTACAGGTTGTCAGTGAAAAAGGGAGCTATGACAAGAAATACGAAATTGTGCGCCCTGCAGATGGCCAACGGCGCTGGGTTCACGCGATGGGGGAGATCACCTTTGATGCCGAAGGCAAGCCGCTTCGCTTTAAGGGAACGGTTCAGGACATCACCGAGCGCAAGCTGGCGCAGGCGCACCTGAGGCTGCTTGAAGCCAGCATTTCCCATCTCAACGACATGGTTGTGATCACGGAAGCTGAGCCGCTGGATGAACCCGGGCCACGCATCGTGTTCGTCAATGCCGCGTTCGAGCGCCATACCGGCTATAGCGGTGCAGAAGTGTTGGGACGCTCGCCGCGCTTTTTGCAGGGCCCCCTGACGCAGCGCCTTGCGCTCGACCGGATAAGCGCAGCCCTCAAGGTATGGCAACCGGTGCGCGCCGAACTGATCAACTACACCAAGGGCGGCCAGCCGTTCTGGGGCGAGCTCGACATGGCGCCAATTGCCGATGCCACCGGAGTCTTTACCCACTGGGTGTGCGTTGAGCGCGATATCACCGAGCGCAAGCGGGCCGAGCAAGCACTGACGGCAGTTGCGGCGGAAAATACCCGCCTGCTGCAGGAAGTCAACCAGCTCAACGTCGGCCTCGATCGCCAGATCGCCGAGCGCACCGAGGCGCTGGCGCGCCAGGAGGCGCTGTTTCACGCGCTGGCCGACCAGGCGCCGCAAGTCATCTGGATGCTGGACCTGACGGGGAACGTCACCTATATCAACCAGGCCTGGCTGGACCTGGTGGGCGGCACGCTGCAGGACTGGACCGGCGGGCAGTGGATCGCCGCCATTTATCCCGAAGACTGGGCAAGCCTCAGGGCGATCTGGTTGCTGGCCCAGGCCGGCGGCCAGCCTTTCTCGGGCATTCGCCGCGTCCTGTGCCAGGACGGCAGCGTGCACACCATGTCCTACCGGGGGACACCGGTGCGTGACGAGCGCGGCGTGGTGATTTTCTGGGTCGGCATCGATTCCGACGTGACCGAACTCAAGCTGATCGAGACGGCCTTGCGCGAGCGCAACCAGGAACTGGCTAGTTCGGAACGCGCGCTGCGCGAACTGGCGTCGCGTCAGATGGCCATCAAGGAAGTCGAGCGCCGACGCATCGCGCAGGAAATTCATGACGAACTCGGCCAGCGGCTGACGGTGCTGCGCATGGATGTGGCGATGCTGCCCCGCGCCGTTCAGGCCAGCGGGGGCTTGCCCGTGCCATTGAGCGTCGCCCTGCTGAAGGATCAGATTGACGACATCCTGGCTGTGGTACGCGACCTGGCGGGCAAACTGCGACCGGCCGCGATCGATCTGGGCCTGTCCGTGGCCGCCGAGGCCCTGATTGAGAACTTCCAGGCCAGCCTGGGCATTCCCTGCACCTTGAGCGACCAACTGCCGGCCGGCCTGGCGCTCGACGAGCCGCGCACCCTGGGGGCTTTCCGGATCCTGCAGGAATCCCTGACCAACGTGGCGCGCCATGCCCAGGCCAACAGCATCCACATCACCCTGGCGCTGGCGGACGACCAGCTTTTTTTGCGCGTGCGTGATGACGGCCGGGGATTTGCGGCGTCGGCGCAGCTCGGTCAGCCCGGTTTCGGACTGCCGGGCATGCGCGAACGCGCCACCGCCCTGGGCGGACGTGTGGACGTGGCCAGCCGGCCCGGCCACGGCACCACCGTGGAGGCACGCTTTCCACTGCATTGCCCGCTGCAGTCGGCCATCGTGCTTCCGCCCGGCTATGACCCTCTTGACCTGGTGCCCCTGCTGTGAACCGCCCGGCAGATCCGCCGGACCGGCCGGACCTCCGGGTGCTGATTGCCGACGACCATGCCATGGTGCGCAGCGGCCTGCAGCGCATCATTGACAGCGAACCGGGTCTGCGCGTCAGCGGTCAGGCGGTCGACGGCACCAGCACGCTGGCGTGGCTGCAG
>JACMQR010000295.1 GCA_014376885.1 Polaromonas sp. | reverse complement strand
TCGACCTCCTGGCTCAACTCCAGCGTGGACAGCTGCAGCAGCCGGATCGACTGCTGCAGCTGCGGTGTGAGCGCCAGATGCTGCGAAACGCGAAGGGGAAGGCCTTGTTTCATGGGAATAAGGCCCCCACGATTGTCACTTCGTGTACTGCGCTGCCCCCCGAGGGGGGCGCTGCGCCTACGGCCCGGCAAAGCCGGTTCCGTGGCCCCTGCTGGTGAATTCGGGCAGGCTGCACGCCCCTTTCGGCAGCTGGGGGTTTCCCCGGCTTAGAGCAGCAGCCTACATCGCAAGGGACGCGTCCCCGACCGTGCAAGTACCGGCCGCAGGACCGGCTTTGCCGGACTGCAGGCGGGGCGGCCCCCTCGGGGGGCAGGGAGCTACACGAAGTGAGCGACCGTGGGGGCATCACATCTTGAAATGTTCGCCCAGGTACACCCGGCGCACATCGGCATTGTTGACGATATCGGCCGGCGTGCCGCTGGCCAGCACATTGCCGTCGCTGATGATGTAGGCATGGTCGCAAATGCCCAGCGTTTCGCGCACGTTGTGGTCGGTGATCAAAACGCCGATGCCGCGCGCTTTCAAAAAGCCGATGATGCGCTGGATCTCGATCACCGCAATCGGGTCGATGCCGGCAAACGGCTCGTCGAGCAAGATAAAGCGCGGCTCGGTGGCCAGGGCGCGGGCAATCTCGACCCGGCGACGCTCGCCGCCGGACAGCGCCAGCGCCGGCGAGTCGCGCAGGTGGCTGACGCGCAGGTCACCCAGCAGGCCATCGAGCCGCTCTTGTAACTCGGCGCGGCCCAGCGCCTTGCCCGATGCGCCGCGCTGCAGCTCGAGCACGGCGCGCACGTTTTCCTGCACCGTGAGCTTGCGGAAAATCGATGCCTCCTGCGGCAGGTAGCTCAAGCCCAGGCGCGCGCGCAGGTGGATCGGCATGTGCTCGACCGACTGGCCGTCAATCGAAATGCCGCCGGCATCGGCCCGCACCAGGCCGACGATCATGTAAAACGAAGTGGTCTTGCCCGCGCCGTTGGGGCCCAGCAGGCCGACGACCTCGCCTTTTTGCACCGACAGCGACACGTTCTGCACCACCAGGCGGCTGCCGTAGGATTTGCGCAGTCCTTGGGCGACCAGGCCGCTTCGGGTGTCAAGGCGGGCGGCGTCGGCCTGCTGCGCTGCCGCCGTATCAAGCGCTCCGGTCATGGCTCAGGGCGCTTTCGCGGGTGGGCTGCTGTCCAGCGAGGTGCTGGGGCGCAGTGGCGGCGCGGCGGCGGCGCCCGCGCCGGCTGGCGCAGGGGGCGCGCCGGCCGGACTGCCGCGCGGCGAAATCATGGCGCGCACGCGGCCGCCGGGATTGACGGGGCTGGCGTTTTTCACGCCGGCGTCGACGCTGAACACATCGGTGTTGTTGTCGTAGACGATCAGGGCGCCGGTGGTTTCGTCGCTCAGCGTGGCACCCAGGTAGCGGCGCACCACGGCCCGCTTGATGAACTTGACCAGGTCGGCGCGGCTGTCGTATTCGATGCGCTCGCCTTCGCCTTCGATGTACTCATCGACGCCGTCGCGTTTTTTGCGGTAGTAGGCCAGCTTGCCCGGCGCTGCCGTGGCAATGGCCAGCTGGTAACCCTCGGGGTCCTGGCTGACATCGACCTGGCCGCCGCGAATGATCGTCGTTCCCTTGGTGATGACGACATTGCCGGTGAACACGCTGGTTTGCTTGAGGTCGTTGTAGCGCAGCGCATCGGCCTCGGCATTCAGGGGCTTGTCGCGGTCGGCTTTCTCGGCGGCGGGGGGCAGCGCGGCGCCGGCGGCCAGAAATAGCGCCAAGAGAAAGGGGAGAAAGGGAGATTTCATAAGGCACGAATCTTGCAACTGCGAGTTTTGCATTGTAGCCATGCCAGCGGCGGCGCCGGCGCCGGACTGCCCGGCCGGCGGCCGAAAAGACCCGCCCGCTTCCCGCCGGGCGCGGTTCGCGCCCGGCTGGGCTTTACACAGTTTTACCGCGCCAGACTACGATTTGGCGGGTTTTGCGGCCGTTGTGATGCCCTGGCGCGACTGGCCGATCAGGTAATCGGCCACCTGCAGCGCGCGCTCCAGGGTTTTGGCCTGCGAGCCGGAGGTGAAATAGCGGCCGTTGATGCCCAGGGCCGGAACGCCGTCGAGCGCATAGGCCTCTTGCAGCTGGGTGGCCTTGCGCACCTTGGTGCTGACCGAAAACGAGTTGAACATTTCCACGAACTTGGCCTTCGGAAGGCCCTGCTTCTCGGCCCAGGCGGTGATTTGATCGGCGGTGTTGAGCAATTGCTTGTCGACATGGATGGCCTGAAACACTTTTTTGTGCAGCTCGTCGAGCTTGCCCAGGCTGTCGAGCGTGTAGTACAGGCGCTGCTGGGGCTCGAAGTCGGGCCGAAAGGCAATCGGCACGCGCCGCGCCGACACATCCTTGGGCAGCTTTTTGGTCCAGGCGTCGAACATCGGCTCAAAGCCGTTGCAGTGCGGGCAGTTGTACCAAAAGAACTCGACCACCTCGACCTGCCCGGCCGGCGCCTCGGTGGCGGCTGGCTTGTCCAGCGTCAGGTAGTCCGAGCCGCTTTGAAAGGCCCGAGCCTGGGCCTGGGCCAGCAGGGGCAGGGCAGACAGGCCGGTGGCGGCGGCGGCGGCCAGGGTGGCGGCTGAAACGGGAAAATCACGGCGTGGCATTAAAGGCTCTCCTGATGTCAATGGGCAACTGTTGGACACGGCAGACGCAAAAAGTTCAGCCCTGCGGTTCATGCCTGCCCGGGTGCTAGCGCTGCACCCGGACCAGCGCGGTTTCGATCGAGCTGTTGTCCAGCCGGTCCTTGATGCGGTCGGCGTCGTCTTTTTTGTCAAACGGGCCGACGCGCACCCGGTAGACCGT
>JACMQR010000294.1 GCA_014376885.1 Polaromonas sp. | reverse complement strand
TGCATATCACCCAGGCACAGGTATTTCATCTCAAGGTATTCTTCCATTCCGTGGCTCGAACCCTCCCGGCCCAGGCCGGACTGCTTGACGCCGCCAAACGGCACATGCTCGGTTGCAATCACGCCGGCATTGATGCCAACCATGCCGTACTCGAGCGCTTCGGCCACGCGGTAAATACGGCCGATGTCACGGCTGTAGAAATAGCTGGCCAGGCCGAACTCGGTATTGTTGGCCGCATCGACCGCTTCTTGCTCATGCGTGAACCGAAAGACGGGTGCAAACGGGCCGAAGGTTTCTTCCTTGGCGCATAGCATGTCGGAACTGGCTTCAGAAATCACCGTGGGCTCGAAAAACTGGCCTGGCAGCCGGTGGCCGCCGACCAGCAGCTTGCCGCCCTTGGCCAGGGCATCCTGAACATGGCGATGTACTTTGTCGACCGCCGCATCCTCGATCAGCGGGCCTTGCGCCACGCCGTCTTCAAAGCCGTTGCCGACCTTCAGCAGCCTGACCTTGGCGGCGAATTTCTGCACGAACTGGTCGTACACGCCATCCTGCACATAGATCCGGTTGGCGCAGACGCAGGTCTGGCCGGCGTTGCGGTACTTGCTGGCCATGGCGCCGTCCACCGCCGAGTCGACATCGGCATCGTCAAACACGATGAAGGGCGCGTTGCCGCCGAGCTCGAGCGAGAGTTTCTTGATCGACGGCGCGCTCTGGGCCATCAGGATGCGGCCCACCTCAGTCGAGCCGGTAAAGCTGATGTGGCGCACCACATCGCTGGCGCAAAACACCTTGCCGATGGCAATCGAGTTGTCGGAGTCGGCGGTCAGCAGGTTGAGCACACCGGCCGGAATGCCGGCGCGCACCGCCAGCTCGGCTGCGGCCAGCGCCGTCAAGGGCGTGAGTTCAGCCGGTTTGATCACCACGGTGCAGCCGGCGGCCAGGGCCGGCGCCACCTTGCGGGTGATCATGGCCAGCGGGAAGTTCCACGGCGTGATAGCGGCGCACACGCCGATGGCCTGCTTGAGCACCACCAGACGCCGGCTGTTGTCAAACTGCGGCAGGGTTTCGCCATTGACCCGCTTGGCTTCTTCGGCAAACCATTCGACAAAGCTGGCGCCGTAGGCCACCTCGCCCTTGGCCTCGGCAAACGGTTTGCCCTGCTCGGCGGTCATGATGCGGCCCAAATCTTCCTGGTTGGCCATCAGCAGGTGAAACCACTTCATCAAGATGGCATGGCGCTCCTTGCCGGTCTTGCTGCGCCAGGCGGGCAATGCAGCGCTGGCGGCGGCAATGGCCGCGCTGGCGTCCTCGGCGCCCAGGTTGGCGACATTGGCCAGCGTGCTGCCATTCGACGGGTCGGTGACGTCAAAACGGCTGGTGCCCGCCACCCACTGGCCGTTGATCAGGGCGTCAAGCTTGAGCAGGCTGGGGTCGTTCAGCAGCAACAAAGGGGAAGTTTTCATGTCCATGGTGTTCTTTCTGAAGGGCTGACGGCTGCCGCCCGGAAAAAGCGGCGGTGGGTAAAACCAGTGACTGAGGATACAGCGCCCGGGCGGTTCGCGGGGCCGACGGCCTTAGCGGTAGGAAACGCCGGGCAGAACGCACAGCATCTCGTACAGCAGGTTGGCGCCCAGCAAGGCGGTGTTGCCCGACGCGTCGTAGGGCGGCGACACTTCGACCAGGTCCGCGCCGACCAGGTTCAAGCCCCGGCAGCCGCGAATGATCTCCAACGCCTGCGGCACGCTCAGCCCGCCGATCTCGGGTGTGCCCGTGCCACCGGCAAACGACGGGTCGATACCGTCGATGTCAAAGCTCAGATAGCACGGCGCCTGGCCGATGGATTCGCGCACCCGGGCCATCAGCGGCGTCAGCGATTGGTACCAGACCTCATGCGCCTGCACCACGGTAAAGCCCTGCTGCCGGGGCCAGTCGAAATCGTCCATGCCGTAGCCGGTGCCGCGCAGGCCGATCTGCCAGACCTTGTTGCACTGCAGCAGGCCTTCTTCCACAGCCCGCCTGAACGGTGTGCCGTGGGCGATGCGTTCGCCGAACATGTCGTCGTTCACATCGGCATGGGCATCGACATGCACCAGGGCCACCGGCCCGTGCCGGCGCGCCAGGGCGCGCAGGATGGGCAGGACGATGGTATGGTCGCCGCCCAGCGTCAGTGGAATGCAGCCGGCGTCAACGATTGGCCGGTAGTGCTGCTCGATGATCTCGACCGATTTTTGCAGGTTGTAGGTGTTGATGGCGACGTCGCCCAGGTCGGCCACCTGCAGGGCGTCGAATGGCGCGGCGCCGGTGGCCATGTTGTAGGGCCGGATCAGGCTCGATTCGGCGCGGATCTGGCGTGGACCAAAGCGGGTGCCGGGCCGGTGGCTGGTACCGATGTCCAGCGGCACGCCAATGAAGGCGGCGTCCAGGCCGGCCGGGTCGCTGCACATGGGCAGGCGCATCATGCTGGCCCAGCCGCCAAAGCGCGGCATGGCGTTGCCGCTCAGGGGTTGGTTTTTTGTCATGGACTTCGTTTTCAAAACAGGACCGGTTATTTTTTCACCCGCCCGCGCAACCATTCCATGGTCATCATCAGGCAGGCGGTGAACACGATGAGCAGGGTCGCCACAGCGGCAATCGTGGGTGAGATGTTCTCGCGGATGCCGGTGAACATCTGGCGCGGCAGCGTGGTTTGCGTCGGGCCGGCCAGGAACAAGGTGACGACCACCTCGTCGAACGAGGTGGCAAACGCAAACAGCGCGCCCGAGATCACGCCCGGCGCAATCACCGGCAGCGTGATGCGAAAAAAGGTCTGCAGCGGCCCGGCGCCCAGGCTCAGGCTGGCCTTGACCAGGTTTTGGTTAAAGCCCTGCAAGGTGGCCATCACGGTGGTCAGCACGAACGGCGCTCCCAATGCGGCATGCACCAGCACCAGGCCGGTGTAGGAGTCGGACAGGCCGATGCGGGCAAAAAACAGGTAGGTGCTGACGCCCACGACGACGATCGGCACCACCATGGGGGCAATCAGCAGGCTGGTCAGCAGGCCTTTGCCAACAAACCGTGATCGCGCCAGACCCACGGCCGCCAGCGTGCCCAGCGCCGTGGCGATCAGCGTGGCCAGCGGCGCGACGATGAAGCTGTTGCGCGTGGCGCGCGCCCAGTCGCCCGAGGCGAACAGCTCCTGATACCAGCGCAGCGACCAGCCTGGAATCGGATACGACAGGAAGGACGAGTTGCTGAACGACAGCGGAATGATGACGATGATCGGCAGCAGCAAAAACAGCAGCACCGCGCCGCACAGCACGCGCAGGCCATACCAGCCGAGCTTGTCGAGCGGGGTGTAGTAGGCCGGAAAGGTTGAAGGTTTCATGGTGTTGTATTCAGCCCAGGCTCAGCTCGGCTTTGGCAAAGCGCCGGTACACCGCGTAGAGGACCAGCGTGGTCACCAGCAGCACCGAGCCCAGCGCGCAGGCCATGCCCCAATTCACATCCACGTTGGTGTACTGGGCGACGTAGTAGCTCAGCATCTGGTCGGCCGCGCCGCCCAGCAACGCCGGCGTGACGTAGTAGCCGATCGAGGTGATGAACACCAGCAACCCGCCAGCTGCCACGCCCGGATAGGTTTGCGGCACATAAACCCGAAAAAACGCGGCCAGCGGCGGGCTCCCCAGCGACACGGCGGCGCGCATATAGTTGCCAGGCACCGACTTCATCACGCTATAGAGCGGCAGGATCATGAAGGGCAGCAGGATGTGCACCATGGCAATGATGACGCCGAGCCGGTTGAACAGCAGCGGCACCGGCTCGCCGGTCAAGCCGGTGAACATCAAAAAGCGGTTGACCAGCCCGTTGGTCTGCAGCAGGACGATCCAGGCGGCAATGCGCACCAATACCGAGGTCCAGAAGGGCAGCAGCACCAGGATCATCATCAGGTTGGCGCGGCGCTCGCTCAGCGTGGCCAGCCAGTAGGCCAGCGGATAGCCCAGCAGTATGCAGACCAGCGTGACGACCGCGCTGATCGAAAAGGTGCGCAGCAAGATGTCGCTGAAGGCCGCTTCCTCGGCGCCGACGCGCACGACATCGCCTTGCGCATCGCGTTTCAGGTCCACCGAGGCCAGCAGGTAGTCGGGTGTCCAGCGCGAGCTGTTCTTGGCAATCGCCCACCAATAGGGTAGCTCGGCCCACCGGGGGTCCTGGGCCAGCAGTTTTTCTTTGGCCTGCAGCGGGCTCAGCCCGGTGCCCAGCGGCAGGGCGCGGTAGGTGTTCATGACAAGCGAGCGCGCGCCGCCCACTTCGGTGTTCAGGCGCCGGGCCAGCACGCCGGCCTGCGCGGTTTCGGGAATCGCCTCCAGGTCGGCCAGCAGCGCCGCATAGGCGGCATCGGGCGGCGCTGCCTGGCGGTCCCAGCCGGCCAGCGCTTTGCCGGTCCGGCTGAGCGTGCTGGCGACTTCCGGGTTTTCGACCGCCCTGACCAGCAGGGCGCCGAGCGGCACCAAAAACGTGACCGCCAGAAAGACCAGCAGCGGAAGGGTCAGGGTAATGGCGCGCAACTGCCTGCGCCGCTCGAGCCGACGCAGCTGAACAGCCAGGGCGGCTCCGGTGGCAGCACTGGCTGCCGGTGGCCTCATGGCAAGGGAAGCCGAAGCCGCTGTGTTCATTGCACTTTTCCTGATTCCGTGAACCGGCGCTTACTGCGCGGACCAGGCGGCGAAGCGCTTTTCAAGCGCCTCGCCCTGGTCGGCCCAAAAGGAGATGTTGAACTGCAGCGCGTCCTTGCTGTTGGCCGGCGAGGTGGGCAGCAGGCCAAGCACCTTGGCGTCGAGCTTGGCCAGCGCCTTGTTGTTCGTCGGGCCGTAGGAGATGTTGCGCGCGTACTCCGCCTGTGCATCGGGGCCGGAGGCCATGCTGATGAACTTCAGCGCCAGGTCCTTGTTGCTGCCGCCCTTGGGCATGACCCAGTAGTCCAGGTCATAGATGCCGCCGGTCCAGGCAACCTGCAGGTTCTTGCCTTCGCGCTGGGCGGCATCGATGCGGCCGTTGTAGGCGGTCGTCATGACGACGTCGCCGGCGACCAGGAACTGCGGCGGCTGGGCGCCGGCTTCCCAGAACTGGATGCTCGGCTTGAGCTCGGTCATTTTCTTGAAGGCGCGGTCGGCGCCTTCCTTGGTCGCCAGCACCTTGTACACCTCGGCGGTTTTCACGCCGTCGGCCATGAGCGCAAATTCCAGGTTGTATCGGGCGCCCTTGCGCATGCCGCGCTTGCCGGGGATTTTCTGGGTGTTCCAGAAGTCGGCCCAGGTGACCGGGGCAGTCTTGAGCTGGTCGGCGTTGTAGGCCATGACGGTGGACCAGATAAAGGTGCCCACGCCGCATTCATGCACGGCGGCTGGTTGGAAGTCGGCTTTGTTGCCGATCTTGGACCAGTCCATCTTTTCAAACAGGCCTTCATCGCAGCCACGGCTTACATCGGGGCTTTCCACCTCGACCACATCCCAGGTGACTTTTTTCGCCTCGACCATGGCCTTGATCTTGGCCTGCTCGCCGTTGTATTCGACCTGCTGGATCTTGCCAGCGCCTGATTTCTCGAACGGCTCGAAATAGGCTTTCTTCTGGGCAGCGCCGTTGGCGCCGCCAAAGTTGACCACGGTCAGCTGGCTTTGGGCCAAGACAGGCAGGCAGGCAGCAGCAGCGGCAAAGGCCATCAACAGGGGCTTGAGTTTCATGGGAAAGTCCTTTTGTAGGAGGTTGGAGAACGTGGGAAAAGCCGGGAACGGGAAGCGGATAACGGATAACGGTCAGGTAGAGCCACGAGCCGGTGCGGCGCGCGCCAGTCAGCGGTACATGCGCAGGTGTTCGACCGGCGCATGGACATGGATGGTATGGCCGGGCTCGGGCAGCTGGGGGTGCCCGAGCGGCATTTTGATGGTGGCGTCCGACTGGCCGGGCATCTCGCAGCGCAGCCGCAGGTGGTCGCCAAAATAAATCACGTCCACCACCTGGCTTTGGAAGGTATTGGCGCCAGCGCTGCCGGCCAGCTTGAGCCGCTCCGGCCGGGTACCGCACTGCACCGCATCGCCGACGCTGGCGGCATTCACATTGACGCCGCGCAACTGCACGCCGCTGGGCAGCCGGACTTCGCAATGCGCGCCATCGAGCCGCGTCACCTGCGCCTGCAGCACGGTGCTGTCGCCGACAAAGCCGGCGACAAAGCGGTTGCTAGGTGTTTCGTACAGGCTGCCGACCCCGTCGATTTGCTGGATCGCGCCGTCATTGAACACCGCCACCCGGTCGGACATCGTCAGGGCTTCGGTTTGGTCATGGGTCACATAGACAAAGGTCACGCCCAGGCGGCGGTGCAAGGCTTTGAGCTCGATTTGCATGTGCTCGCGCAGCTGCTTGTCCAGCGCGCCGAGCGGCTCGTCCATCAGCACCAGCTGCGGGTCAAACACCAGCGCCCGGGCCAGGGCCACGCGCTGCTGCTGGCCGCCCGACAGCTGGCCAGGATAGCGACTGCCCATGCGGCCGAGCTGCACCATGTCCAACGCCCGGTTCACCTTGAGGTCGCGTTCGGCCGCAGGCAGTTTGCGTACCGTCAGTGGGTAGGCGATATTTTCCGCAACCGTCATGTGCGGAAACAAGGCGTAGTTCTGGAACACCATGCCGAAGTTGCGCTTGTGCGGCGGCGTGCGGGTGATTGGCACGCCGCCCAGGCTGATCTCGCCCGCGGTGGGCGACTCGAACCCGGCCAGCATCATCAAGGTGGTGGTCTTGCCCGAACCGGAAGGGCCGAGCAGCGACAGGAATTCGCCTTGGCGGATGTCCAGGTTCAGGTCGCGCACCACGAGGTTGATGCCGTCGTAGGTTTTTTGGACGCCGGTGAAACGCACCAGGGTGGAAGGAGATGTCATTCGTGCAAAGCCTGATTGGTGTGCGCTAGAGAGGGTCGAGATGCCGAAAACATCGAAGCAACATGCATGCCCGAGCCAGCGCAGACAACGTGCAAACCGCTGGCCTGCCCATCATGAATCAATCAGGCGACGGCGTCAAAGCAGTCGGCCATGATAGCCAGGCCTTCGTCGAGCAGCGCGTCGCTGGCGGTCAGCGGCACCAGGATGCGGATGACGTTGCCATAGCTGCCGCAGGTCAGCAAAATCAGGCCGCGAGCCGTCGCCTCGGCGGTGATGCGCTTGGCCAGGTCGGCATCGGGCTGCTTGGTGTTGGCGGTGTCATCGCCGCTTTTGAACAGCTCGACGGCCACCATTGCCCCCATGCCGCGCACGTCGCCAATGCAGGCATGCCGGGCAGCCATGGCCTTGAGCGCAGCGGTCAAGCGCGTGCCTACATCGCGGCTGCGCTGGAGCAGGTCTTCCTGCTCGAACACATCGAGCACGGCCAAGGCGGCGGCGCAGGCCACCGGACTGCCGGCATAGGTGCCGCCCAGGCCGCCCGGCGCGGCGGCGTCCATGACCTCGGCCCGACCGATCACGGCAGACAGCGGAAACCCGCCGGCCATCGACTTGGCCATGGTGATGAGGTCCGGCGCGACGCCGCTTTGTTCAATGGCAAACCAGGTGCCGGTGCGTCCGGCGCCGGTCTGCACCTCGTCGCAGACCAGCAAGATGCCGTGCGTGTCGCACAGCGTGCGCAGGCGCTGCAAGAACTCGGGCGGCGCCACGGTGAAGCCGCCTTCGCCCTGCACCGGCTCGACGATGATGGCGGCGACGCGGCTCGCTTCGATATCGTTTTTGAAGATGGCCTCGATCGAGGCAAAGGAATCGTCGACTGACACGCCATGCAGCGCGTTCGGAAAGGTCGCATGAAACACCTCGGCCGGAAAGGGGCCAAAGCCGGCTTTGTAGGGAACGATCTTGCCGGTCATGGCCAGCGTCAGCAGGGTGCGGCCATGGTAGCCGCCGCTAAAGCAG
>JACMQR010000293.1 GCA_014376885.1 Polaromonas sp. | reverse complement strand
GCCGGTCATAGGTGTTGCCCATGATCTCGCCAGCCGACAGCTCGAACGCCTCGGCCGGGTCCATGGTGATGATGTCGTCGAACGCGAAGGCAATCACCAGCGTGTCCTTGGGCGTGGCGGCCAGCGCGGCCGCGCCATGGCCGGCCAGCAGGGCGGCCGTGGCCGCAGCGCACAGCAGGCGGCGGGATATGAAAAATGACGAGTCGTTCACGATGAATTCCTTATCTTCTTGGGCAAGCCGCCGTGCCGCCAGGCGGCTCATCGGCCCAGGCTGCGGTGAGGGGTGAGGGGTGAGGGGTGAGGCTGTAGGGTGATCGCTTTCATTCTAGGATGCCGGGCCCGTCCGGACAGGCGTGAAAACCCGTCTTTTCCGCAGCACCCGCAAAACCGCAGCTGCCCCGGCCTGCTTGCGCGCAAAAGCCCGGCAGCAGCCGACGCCTAAACTGGCGGTTTCATTCTTCCACCGGCGGCCCAGTTCATGAGCGATTCGACGCCTCCCCCGGCAGCGCTGCCAGCCGCCCGCCCGGTGCGTACCAGCGGCTGGGCGCGCTGGTTGCCGGGCTTGCGGGTGCTGCGCCACTACCGGCTGGCCTGGCTGCGCCACGACCTGGCCGCCGGTCTGGCATTGACCGCCGTGCTGGTGCCGGTCGGCATCGCCTATGCGGTCGCCTCCGGCGTGCCGGCCATCGCCGGGCTGTATGCCACCATCTTCGGGCTCCTGGCTTATGCCCTGTTCGGACCCAGCCGGGTGCTGGTGCTCGGCCCGGATTCTTCGCTGGTCGCGCTGATTCTGGGTGTCGTGCTGCCGCTGTCTGGCGGGGACCCCCAGCGCGCACTGGCGCTGGCCGGAATGATGGCGGTGGTCTCGGGCGCCTTGTGCCTGGTGGCCGGATGGGCGCGCCTGGGGTTCGTCACCGAACTGCTGTCCAAGCCGATCCGCTACGGCTACATGAACGGCATTGCGCTGACGGTGATCGTCAGCCAGTTGCCGGCGCTTCTGGGCTTTTCGGCCGGCGGCGACGGCCTGCTGGAAAAAATCCAGGCGCTTGCCGAGGCGCTGCGCGCCGGCAAGCTCAACGGGACAACGTTGCTGCTGGGTGCAGCTACCCTGGCAGTAATAGGGGGGCTCAAGCGCAGCAAGCGCCTGCCGGGCGTGCTGATAGCCGTGGTGGGCGCGACGGCGGCGGTGGCTGCGCTGGACCTGGCCGGCCGGGCCGGTGTGTCGGTGCTCGGCGCGCTGCCGCAGGGCCTGCCGGCGCTGGCTTTTCCGGCCATCACGCGGGGCGACATCGGCCCGGTGCTGCTGGGCGGCCTGGCGGTGGCCCTGGTGTCCTTTGCCGACACCAGCGTGCTGTCGCGCGCCTACGCCGCGCGCGCCGGCGGCGTTGCCGATCCGAACCAGGAAATGGTCGGGCTGGGACTCGCCAACCTGGCCGCCGGGGTTTTCCAGGGCTTGCCCATCAGCGCCAGCGCTTCGCGCACGCCGGTTGCCATGGCGGCGGGCGCCCAAACCCAGCTGGCGGGCGTTGTCGGCGCACTGGTCGTGGCCGGCCTGCTGCTGCTGGCACCCGATCTGCTCAGGAATCTTCCCACCGCCGCCTTGGCCGCCGTGGTGATTGCCTCGGCCATCGCGCTGATCGAGGTGAAAGACCTGCGCCGCATCTACCGCATCCAGCGCTGGGAGTTCTGGCTGTCCATCGGCTGCATGGCCGGCGTTGCGGTGCTGGGTGCCATCCAGGGCATCGGCCTGGCGATCGGCGTGGCCGTCATCGAGTTTTTGTGGGACGCCTGGCGCCCGCATTTCGCGGTGCTCGGCCGGGTCGAGGGCGTCAAGGGATACCACGACATCAGCCGCTACCCGGATGCGCGCATCGTGCCGGGCCTGGTGCTGTTTCGCTGGGATGCGCCGCTGTTTTTTGCCAACGCCGAGCTGTTCCGGGAGCATGCGCTGGACGCCGTGGCGGCATCGGCGACGCCGGTTTGCTGGCTGGTCGTCAGCGCCGAGCCGGTGACCAGCGTGGACATCACCGCCGCCGACATGCTGAACGAACTCGACGCCGCCTTGCGGGCCGCCGGCATTGCGCTGTGCTTTGCCGAAATGAAGGACCCGGTCAAAGACAAGCTCAAGCGCTTCGGCCTTTTTTTGCGGCTGGGCGAGGAGCGCTTTTTTCCCACGCTGGGCCAGGCCGTGAGCGGCTATCTCAAGGCCCATCAGGTGGCTTGGGTGGACTGGGAAGAGCGGAAGTAACGCCCACTTTCTAGCGCTGCGGACAGCGAATAGTTTGCTATTTAGGCTTATAAAAGCCGCGCCAGGTACCGCCCGGTAAAGCTGTCCGGATTGGCCGCAATGTCTTCCGGCGTGCCGACGCCCACCACCGTGCCGCCGCCGGCGCCGCCTTCCGGCCCCATGTCGATCAGCCAGTCGGCGGTCTTGATGACGTCCAGGTTGTGCTCGATGACGACGATGGTGTTGCCGGCGTCGCGCAGCTGGTGCAGCACTTTAAGCAGCAAATCAATGTCGGCGAAATGCAGGCCGGTGGTCGGCTCGTCCAGGATGTAGAGCGTGCGGCCGGTGTCGCGCTTGCTCAGCTCCAGCGCGAGTTTGACCCGCTGCGCCTCGCCGCCCGACAGCGTGGTCGCGGCCTGGCCGAGCTTGATGTAACTCAGGCCCACGTCGAGCAGCGTGTGCAGCTTGCGCGCAATCGTCGGCACGGCCTTGAAGAACTCGGCGGCGTTTTCCACCGTCAGGTCAAGGATCTGCGCGATGTTCCTGCCCTTGTACTGGACTTCGAGCGTTTCGCGGTTGTAGCGCATGCCCTTGCAGACATCGCAAGGCACATACACATCGGGCAGAAAGTGCATTTCCACCTTCACCATGCCGTCGCCCTGGCAGGCTTCGCAGCGCCCGCCGGCGACGTTGAAGGAAAAGCGCCCGGCGCCGTAGCCGCGCTCGCGCGCCGTGTTCATCTCGGCCATCAGTTCTCGGATGGGCGTGAACAGGCCGGTGTAGGTGGCCGGGTTGCTGCGCGGCGTGCGGCCGATGGGCGACTGGTCGACGTTGATGACCTTGTCGAAATGCTCGATGCCCTCGATGCTTTCATGCGCCGCCGGCTCCTCATGGGCGCGGTACAGCGTGCGCGCCACGGCGGCATACAGCGTGTCGTTGACCAGGGTGGACTTGCCCGAGCCCGACACGCCGGTCACGCAGGTCAAGAGGCCGACCGGAAACTCGACGCTCACGCCTTTTAAATTGTGGCCGGTGGCGTTGATGACGCGCAGCGCCTGCATGTCGCCCAGCGTCGCCTGGTGGGCGGCTTCCCGAGCGGCGCGCCGTTCGGCCGCCGGGCTGGGCGCAAAGCGCGACTTGCTGCGGTCAAAGGCATGGGCATTCTTGACGGTCGGCAGCCACGGTGTGCGCTGCGTCGGCACGGCAATCTTCAGCGTGCCCGCCAGATACTGGCCGGTCAGCGAATCCGGGTTGGCCCGGACCTGCTCGAACGTGCCCTGCGCCATGACGCGCCCGCCATGGATGCCGGCGCCCGGCCCCATGTCGATGACATGGTCGGCAGCGCGGATCATGTCCTCGTCATGCTCGACCACCAGCACGCTGTTGCCGATGTCGCGCAAATGCTTGAGCGTGCTGATCAAGCGGTCGTTGTCGCGCTGGTGCAGGCCGATGCTCGGCTCGTCGAGCACATACATCACGCCGGTCAGGCCCGAGCCGATCTGGCTGGCCAGCCGGATGCGCTGCGACTCGCCGCCCGACAGCGTTTCGGCGCTGCGGTCCAGGCTCAAATAGTTCAGGCCGACATCGTTCAGGAATTTCAGCCGCAGGCCGATCTCGCGCACCACCTTGGCGGCAATCTCGGCCTTGGCGCCGGCCATTTTTAGGCTGCTGAAGTAGTTGAAGCTTTCGCGCAGCGTGACCTGGCTGATTTCATAAATCGCCTTGCGGCTGGGCGGCTCGCCGCCTTCGGCGCTGCCGACCAGGAAGACATGGCGCGCTTCGCGCCGCAGCCGGGTGCCGCTGCAATCGGGGCAGGGCTGCACGCTGCGGTACCTGGCCAGGTCGTCGCGCACCACCGCCGAGTCGGTCTCGCGAAAGCGGCGCTCGAAGTTGGTGATGATGCCTTCGAAGGGGTGCTTCTTGCTGACCTTCTTGCCGGCCTTCTCGCCTGAATCCATGAGGTAGCTGAACCGGATGTCTTCCTCGCCCGAGCCGTGCAGCACCACCTGGCGGAGGTTCTCGGGCAGGTCCTCGAACGCCGTGTCGATGTCAAAACTGTAGTGCGCTGCCAGGCTTTCCAGCATGGAAAAGTAGTGCGCGTTGCGCCGGTCCCAGCCCTTGACAGCGCCGCTGGCCAGGCTGAGCGACGGAAAGGCCACGATTCGCGCCGGGTCGAAAAAGTCGCGGTGGCCCAGGCCGTCGCAGCACGGGCAGGCGCCCACCGGCGAGTTGAAGGAAAACAGCCGCGGCTCCATCTCGCTGAGCGAGTAGCTGCACACCGGGCAGGAGAACTTGGCGCTGAACAAGTGCTCCTTGCCGGTGTCGATCTCCAGCGCCACCGCCCGGCCTTCGGCCAGCAGCAACGCCGCCTCGAAGCTCTCGGCCAGGCGCTGGCGCAGCGCCGGCGGTGGAACCGTGCCGGCTTCGGCGTCTGGCGGTGTTTCTCTGGTTTCCCCGGTTTCCCGGTCCAGGCGCACCTTGAGGCGGTCGATCACCACGTCGATGGTGTGCTTTTCGGTTTTCTTGAGCTTGGGCAGCGCGTCGAATTCATAGGTCGCACCATCGACCCGAAAACGCACATAGCCCTGGGCCTGCATGGCTTCGAACAGGTCCAGAAATTCGCCCTTGCGCTCGCGCGCCACCGGCGCCAGGATCATCAGCCGCGTGTCTTCGGGCAGGCCCAAGACCGCGTCGACCATCTCGGCGACGCTTTGCGCCTGTAGCGGCAAATCGTGCTCGGGGCAGTAGGGCGTGCCGGCTCTGGCGAACAGCAGCCGCAGGTAGTCGTGAATCTCGGTCACCGTGCCGACGGTCGAGCGCGGGTTGTGCGAGGTCGCTTTTTGCTCGATGGAAATCGCCGGCGACAGGCCTTCGATCAAATCGACATCGGGCTTGTCCATCAGCTGCAAGAACTGCCGCGCATAGGTCGACAGGCTTTCGACATAGCGCCGCTGGCCCTCGGCATACAGCGTGTCAAAGGCCAGGGACGACTTGCCCGAGCCCGACAGGCCGGTGATGACAACGAGCTGGTTGCGCGGAATGTCCAGGTCGATGTTTTTCAGGTTGTGGGTGCGCGCGCCGCGAATGCTGATGCGCTGGGCTGCCAGCGCACTGGCCAGGTACAAGCCAGCGTGTTCGGTGTCGATGGTGGAGTTCAAGGCGGTGCTGCTAGGAAGGAAACCTTCCATCATAGCGACGCACCCTGTTTCAAGTGCATCGGCAGGCCAGTGCCGAATGCGCCGGCTTCACGCGCTTGTCACATGCCGGGCATTCAATAGCGGGTTTTACAGGAGCTTTTGGCCATGTTCAAGAAAAACGGCACCGCCGTCCCGCCCTTTCTGACCGACCCGCGCGAGGCCATCAACAGCCGCCGCCGGGACTTTCTCGATTTCCTGGTCAAGTCCTCGTCAAGCGCGGTCGCCCTGGCGGTCACCGGTTCGCTGGCTGCCTGCGGCGGCACAGACGAGCCGGTGGCCAGCGTGCCACCCGCGCCGCCGGTGCCGTCGGTGTTTGCCTTTGGCGTGGCCAGCGGCGACCCGCTGGCCGACCGGGTGATGCTCTGGACGCATGCAAAAATCCCAGCCAGCGCGGCTGATGTCAGCTTGACCTGGCAGGTGGCGAGCGACGCTGCCTTTGCCAGCATCGTCCGCTCGGGCAGCCTGCTGGCCACCGAAGCCAGCTCGTTCACCGCCAAGGTGGATGTGACCGGCCTGACGCCGGGCGCCACTTACTTTTACCGCTTTCGCGACGCGGCCGGCGTTGTCTCGGCCGTCGGCACCACCCGCACGCTGCCGGCCGGCACAGCCACAGCGGTGAAGTTCGCGGTGTTTTCCTGTGCCCTGTATTCGGAAGGCTACTTTCATGCCTATGACGCGGCGGCCAAGTCCGAGGCGCAGTACGCGATTCACCTGGGCGACTATATTTACGAATACGGCTCGGACCCGGGCAAGTTCGGCAACGCCAGCATTCCGGGCAACCGCATTGCCAGCCCGGCCAACGACATCGTCACGTTGAACGACTACCGCACCCGTCATGCCCTGTACAAGTCCGACTTGAGCCTGCAGGCGCTGCATGCCAGGATGCCCTGGATCACCGTCTGGGACGACCATGAGTTCGCCAACAACGCCTATGTGGGCGGCGCGGAAAACCACAACCCGGCCACCCAGGGCGACTGGACCACCCGCAAGCAAATTGCCGCCAAGGCCTATCATGAATGGATGCCGATCCGCACGCCGGACGCCGCCAACCTGCTGAAGATCTACCGCCGTTTTGACTTTGGCAGCGTCTTCACCCTGCATATGGTGGACACGCGGATCGAGGGGCGCGACCGCCAGTACGACAACTTTGGCGATGCCGATGGCGGCACCGGCCGCTACCTTGCCGGCTTGAGCCCCAACGCCGCCGGTGTGCGGCCCGATGCGTCGCGCCGCATGATGAGCGCCGAGCAGCAGACCTGGCTGACCAGCTGCATGAACGCCTCGCAAGCCACCTGGCAGATCGTCGGCAACCAGGACATCATGGCGCGCATGTGGTTTCCGGCTTCGGTGCTGCAAGCGCAGGCAGCGGCTGCCACCAACCCGACCGGCGTTTCAAGCGCGATTTCCGCCTTCCTGACGGCCAAGGCGACCCGCGCTGCCGGCCAGCCCTTGAGCCCGGCGCAAAGCGCGCTGCTCAACCCGGCAACCAACCCCGGCATTCCCTACAACCTGGACTCATGGGACGGCTACCCGAGCCAGCGCGAGGCGATTTTGCAGTCTGTCAAGGCGCAGGGCCGGCGTCTGGTCACGCTGTCAGGTGACTCGCACAACGGCTGGTTCACCGCCCTGACCAGCCTTGCGGGCGAAAAAATCGGTGTTGAGTTCGCCGGCACATCGGTGTCGGCTCCTGGCTTCGAAAGCGCTGGCCTGGGCGCGCTGGCCAGCTCGATCGACGGCAGCGTGCTGGTGCCGCAGCTCGGCAACGCAGCCATCGGTGCTGGCCTGGGCTTGATTGACGATGTGGCTTACTGCGACACCGTGCGGCGTGGCTACCTGTTGATGACCGCAACGCCGGCCAGCATCAAGGGCGAGTACGTGTTCGTCAGCAGCGTCAAGCAGCCGACCTACACCGCCAGCGTAGGCCGCACCATCACGGTGGCGGCGACCGCCAGCGGCACCGCCGCCCCGGTGTTCGGGTAATTCTTGGCACCCGCCTTTCAAGCGCGCGGGCTGATGCCCGGTGCTTGACGCTGGCGCACCGGGGTTTTATGGGCCGGTCTGCCCGGCTGAGTGGCGGCCCCGGGAAATTCAGGGAAAATCGCGCTCTGTCCGCAAGCGCCCATGCCCCATACCTCCACCCCTACCCCGTCTTCTGCTGCTACGGCTCCGCTCGACGGTTCCCCGGCGTCCGCCGCCATGACGCCCACCGAGCGGCGCGCCAGCTTCTCGCTGGCGTCGATCTTTGCGCTGCGCATGCTCGGCCTTTTTCTGGTGCTACCGGTGTTCGCCCTGGAAGCGGCCCGCTACCCCGGCGGCGACGACCCGGCGCGGGTTGGCCTGGCGATGGGCATTTACGGCTTGAGCCAGGCGTTGCTGCAAATCCCGTTCGGCCTGGCGTCGGACTGGTGGGGCCGCAAGCCGGTGATCGTGGCCGGGCTGCTGCTGTTCGCCGGCGGCAGCTTCATGGCCGCCTGGGCGCCCGACCTGGACTGGCTGGTCATTGGCCGGGCAGTGCAGGGCGCCGGCGCGATTTCCGCCGCCGTCACCGCCTTGCTGGCCGACAGCACCCGCGACGCGGTGCGCACCAAGGCGATGGCGCTGGTCGGCGCCAGCATTGCGCTGGTGTTTGCGCTGTCGCTGGTGGCGGCGCCCTGGCTGGCCGGGCGCATCGGGCTGCATGGCTTGTTTGCCCTGACCGGGTTGCTGGCCCTGGCGGGCATTGCCAGCGTGCTGTGGTGGGTGCCGGCCGAGCCGCGGGTTCGCGCCAGCCCGGCGCGCGGCGGCCTGCTGGAGGTCTTGAAAAACCCGGCTTTGCTGCGGCTCGATTTCGGCGTGTTCGTGCTGCATGCGGTGCAGCTGGCCATGTGGGTGGCGCTGCCGGCGCTGCTGGTGGCCGCCGGGCTGGACCGGTCGCGGCACTGGCAGGTGTACCTGCCGGCGGTGCTGGCGTCTTTCGG
>JACMQR010000038.1 GCA_014376885.1 Polaromonas sp. | reverse complement strand
TCGGGCCTTCATCCAGTTGTAGTTGCCCTTAACGGTGTTGATTTCGCCGTTGTGCGCCACATAGCGATAGGGGTGGGCCAGCGGCCACTCGGGGAAGGTGTTGGTCGAAAAGCGCTGGTGCACCAGGCCGAGCGCCGAGACGCAGCGCGCATCCCTCAGGTCCAGGAAATAGGTGCCCACCTGGTCGGCCAGCAGCAGGCCCTTGTAAACCACGGTACGGCTGGACATGCTGGGAACGTAGTATTCCTTGCTGTGCGTCAGGTGCAGCCGCTGGATGGCCGCGCTGGCGGTCTTGCGGATCACATACAGCTTGCGCTCCAGCGCGTCCTGCACGATCACGTCGTTGCCGCGGCCAATGAAGATCTGGCGCAAGATGGGTTCCTTGGCGCGCACCGTGGGCGACATCGGCATGTCCCGGTCGACCGGCACATCGCGCCAGCCGAGCAGCACCTGGCCTTCGGCCTTGACCGCGCGCTCCAGCGCCTGCTCGCAGGCCAGACGCGAGGCATGCTCTTTCGGCAAAAACACCATGCCGACGCCATACTCGCCCGGCGGCGGCAGCTCAACGCCTTGCACGGCCATTTCTTCGCGGTACAGCGCATCGGGCAGCTGGATCAAGATGCCGGCCCCGTCGCCCATCAGCTTGTCAGCCCCGACCGCACCCCGATGGTCCAGGTTTTCAAGAATCTTCAGGGCTTGGGCGACGATGGCATGGGTCTTGTGGCCCTTGATGTGCGCGACAAAACCAACGCCGCAGGCGTCATGCTCGTTAGCGCCGGCATACAAACCGTGTTGTTCAAAATGCTTGATTTCAGCAGCCGTGGTCATGGCATGTCCTTTTGGTGGGGCAGACTAAAAACGCTTTTGGCAAAAAACCACGCGCCTTGAAAGCCAGGGTTCAACTTCATCTTCTGAAGCGAGAGCATAAACCACTGCAAAAAGAATGCCAAGACAATTAATCGGGGTCAGATTCCAATTAATCCCAATTAAATCAACCCAAACCATAATTGGGGACAGGTTAAAACTAAACCCAACTGGCATTCAGACCCAGGACAACTCATTTGCCCGGCAGGGCTTTGTGAAGTACGGGTCGCCCTGGAGCATTTTTGACCGAGCGGCGGTCTGTGCGCTTTTGCAGCTCGGCAATAAAGTGGTCGCCGCCCAGCGCCCACCCATTGAGTGCTGACTGAGTCAGGGCGAGCTGCTGTTCAGGACTGGTGCCAGCATGCACCATCTCGGCGTAGGCGGCCTCGCGGCCGAACGGCGTGTTGCCCAAGCCCCAGAACAGCGAATGGGGCGTCAGTATTTTGTTGGCCTGCAGGCCGGCATAGTGCCTGTGGCTGGACCACGGGTAGTCCGCAGCGGCCCGGACCAGCCCGGCGCGCACCGGGTTGAGGTCGATGTAGACCATGCAGGCCAGCAGGTAGCGCTCAGTTTCGATCAGCGTCGAGCGATAGCGGCCTTCCCACAGAGTGCCCGAGCGCGCCTGGCGGTCATTGAAGTAGCGCACATAGCGCCGGCCGACCGCCTGCATCATTTGCGGCAGCCCGTCCGGGGTGGACGGCGTGGCAAGCAAATGAAAGTGGTTGCTCATCAGCACATAGGCATGCAGCGCGACGCTGAATTTGCGCGCGTTTTCATCCAGCAGCGCCAGCAGCATCGGGTAGTCGGCGCTTGATGAAAAGATGGCCTGCCGGTTATTTCCGCGCTGGATGATGTGATGGGGATATCCGGGAACGGTAAGCCGGGGAAGACGGGCCATGAAGTGCACTGCCGGAAGTTTGGGCCATGATAGACCGGTCTGGCAGGGTTTTCGCCGTCAGCGGTTCACCGCACGACTTTGCCGTCGGGCGTGATGGTGACCAAATCAATGGCGCGAACCGAGTCGTATTTTCGGGCCTTGAGGTTGATCCGAAAGCCTCCTGCATCGTAGTCGAGCATCGAAGCAAAGGCTTTTTGCAACCCGGCGCGGTCTGGCCGGCCGCCGGCGGCAACGCTTTTGCGAACGCCTTCAGCAAAGCTGCGGGCCGCAAGGTAGCCTTCGACACTTTCATAACTCGGCGCTTGGTCGGTCTGGTTCAGCACACTGAGGTATTCCTTGATAATCGGCATGACGGCGTTGCGCGGAGACGGCACGACCTGGGAAATGACAATGCCGCCGATTTCCTTGCCCAGGATGCTGAACAGGGGGTCGATGCCGACCACGGAAAACGTCAGGAACTGGCCAACAAAGCCTGCCTTGCGCATTTTTCGGACAAAAGCCGCCGAAGAATTAAACAGGCTGACCAAAATAATCGCTTGCGGCTTGGCCCGTCTTAGCTGGTCAACCGCCGATTCAACCAGGTCGCTGTTGACCGGCGACAAGGCGGTGGCCACCAGTGGCGGCCGCTTCAAGTCAACCAGCGCCTGGTTGACGGCCGCCAGCCCGGCGCGCCCCATGGCATCGTCCTCGGCGAACACGGCGATGCGATCCTGGTTGAGCGTGGCGCAATGCTGCACCAACTTGTAGGCCTCGTCAGCCAGCGCAGGACGGACATGGAACACATTGGCCAGGGCTGGATTGTGAAGCGCGTCAGAGGCGGCAAAGGGCGCAAAAAACACCGTGCCGACCGGTTTGGCGACCGCGTAGGCCGCATCGCAATTGGCTGTGCCGACAAAGCCGAACAGGGCGTCGACGCCTTCGCCAATCAGTTTTTTGGCATTGCTGGCCGCCTTCAGCGGATCGTAGCCGTCATCAAGCACCTTGACTTCGATTTTATAGCCGGCCACGCCATTGGCGGCGTTCAGGGCATCGAAGCAGATTTTCGCGCCATTGAAATAGGCCAGACCGATCTGGTCGGCAGCGCCGCTCAACGGCACTGACTGGCCGATGGTGACTTTTTGACCGGTTTTGGCAGCTTGCGCCCGAATTGCGGGGCTGACCATCAGGGCCGCAGCCGAAGCACTGGCCCCCATGATCTGACGGCGGTTGAACATGACGCTGCCCTTTAAAAAGTTACATTTTAGAACAGTCATGTCGCTTTCGGGAAACCGAAGTGGCGCGGTTTTACACCTCAGCCATGTCAATACCCGGCACCGGCCGCCTTGCCTTCCTTCACTGCAATCCCATGGCCGGCCCTTAAGTGAAAATCGCATGCCCCTTGAGCCGCTCATGCTCCTTGGTGGCAAAGCGGTCGGTCATGCCGGCGATGTAGTCGGCCACGATCCGCTCGGGCTTTGCGGCCGTGGCCGGTGCCGCAGCAGGGCCGCCGAAACGGTCAAGATGCGCCTGCGGCATTTGCGCCGGATCGCTCAGGTAGACTTCAAACAGGTCGCGCACCACCTGCTGGGCGGCCTGGGTGGTGCGCACGACCTGCGGATGGCGGTACAAATTTTGTAGCAAAAAGCCCTTGAGCGACGCGGACTCCATGGCCATCTGGCTTGAAAAGCAAACCAGAGCCGGATGCTGGCGAACCGCGTCGACATCCGCTGGCGCGGCCGCCTGGAGCGCCAGGCCCGTGGCGTCGATCACGTCGTACACCTGGGCGCTGAGCATGCGCCGTATGGTTTCAAACAGCAGCCGCCGGCCGCCCAGGGCCGGATGCACGCCCAGCGTTTCGCGCCGGAAGCGGCTGAACAGCGGCACGTCTTCAAGCTGCTCCAGGCTGAGCAAGCCCGAGCGCACGCCGTCGTCCATGTCATGGGCGTTGTAGGCAATCTCGTCGGCCAGGTTGGCCAGCTGCGCTTCCAGGCTGGGTTGCCGCCAAACCGGGTCAGCCCCTGTCTGATCGACAAAGCGGCGCGCCACGCCGCCCGGCTCTCTGGCGTCGATATGCCGGGCATTGCGCCGCGAGCAGTGCTTGAGGATGCCTTCGCGGGTTTCGAACGCCAGGTTCAGGCCATCGAACTGCGGATAGCGCTCTTCGAGCGTGTCGACCACGCGCAGGCTTTGCAGGTTGTGCTCAAAGCCGGCACTGTGCGGGTTGTGCTGTTTCAGGCAAGCGTTCAGCGCATCCTGCCCGGCATGGCCGTACGGCGTGTGGCCCAGGTCGTGTGCCAGGGCAATCGCCTCGACCAGGTCTTCATTGAGCCGCAAGGTGCGGGCGATCGAGCGCCCGAGCTGCGCGACTTCCAGCGAATGCGTCAGCCGGGTGCGAAACAGGTCGCCCTCGTGGTTCAGAAAAACCTGGGTCTTGTACACCAGCCGGCGAAACGCGGTGGAATGCACGATGCGGTCGCGGTCGCGCTGAAAGTCCGACCGCGTCGGCGCCACCAGCTCGGGGATGCGCCGGCCGCGCGACAGCGCCGAATCGCAGGCATAAGAAGCCAGATTCATGATTTTATGCGTCAAAAAGGCTTATAGCGCACAACCAGCGGTCATAGTCAGCTATTGATTTCATAGTGGTTAAGCGCTCCGCCAATCAGGCGCAGCACAGGTCGATGACGCCGCGCACCAGCGCATCGGGCGCGGCGCACACAGCGGCCTTGCCGGGGCCGTCGATCACCACGAAGCGAATCTCGCCCGCTTCGGACTTCTTGTCGATGCGCATCAAGTCCATGTAGCGGCCCGCATTGTTGGCAGTTGACAAGACCGGCGCCTTGACCGGCAGGCCGGCGCGCTCGATCAGCCGGGTCAGGCGCTGGACAAACGCCGCATCGACCCGGCCGAGCTGCGCCGACAGGTGCGCCGCCATCACCATGCCGCAGCCGACGCCTTCGCCATGCAGCCACTGGCCGTAACCCAGCCCGGACTCGATCGCATGGCCAAAGGTGTGGCCAAAGTTCAGCACCGCCCGCAGGCCCGCTTCGCGCTCGTCCTGGCTGACCACCCAGGCCTTGATCTCGCAGCTGCGCTGGATGGCGTAAGCCAAGGCGGCCGGCTCCTTGGCCAGCAGTGCGTCGAGGTTGGACTCCAGCCAGCCGAAAAACGCCATGTCGGCGATCGGCCCGTACTTGATGATTTCGGCCAGCCCGGCGCTCAGCTCGCGGCCCGGCAAGGTCTGGAGCGCGTCCAGGTCGCACACCACCAGCTGCGGCTGGTAGAACGCGCCAATCATGTTCTTGCCCAGCGGATGGTTGATGGCCGTCTTGCCGCCGACCGACGAGTCGACCTGCGCCAGCAGCGTCGTCGGCACCTGCACGAAGGGCACGCCGCGCATGTAGCTGGCCGCCGCAAAGCCGGCCATGTCGCCGACCACGCCGCCGCCCAGGGCAAACAGCACCGTCTTGCGGTCGCAGACGTTTTCCAGCAGCGCGTCGAAAATCAGCTGCAGCGTCGGCCAGTTCTTGTGTGCTTCGCCGTCGGGCAGCGTGACCAGCAGCACCCGGGCGTAGTGCGCCTGCAGGGCTTGGCTCAATTGCGCCGCATACAGCGGCGCCACGGTGGTGTTGGACACCACCAGCGCAGCAGCGGCGGCAGGCAGGCCCTGGAAGGTGCTGGCGTTGCCCAGCAGCCCGGTGCCGATCAAGATGGGGTAGCTGCGCTCGGCCAGGTCAATCCGGACCTGCGCCGGTGCCGGAGAAAAAGGAGAATTTGCTTGCATGAACGAAGTGTAGGGGCACTTTTCTGCTGCCCGGGAAGGACTGCCGTTTTACCTGGCGCCAAAGGGCCGCAGCGCAGAGCGATGGCCAGCAACGCTGCCCGGTCCGGCCCGGCGCCCGCATCAGGGCTCGGAAACAAGGCCCGCCAGTTCGAGTTGCATGGCAATCATGTTGACCAGCGTGGACACCGAGGGGCGGCCGGTCTCGATCACGAAATGCGCGCTTTCGCGGTACAGCGGGTCGCGCTGCGCATACAGCTCGCGCAGCCGGCCCAGCGGGTCGGCCACCTGCAGCAGCGGCCGGCTGACATCGTGCCGGAGCCGGCGAAACAGCTCCTCGGGCGAGGAATGCAGGTACACCACCTGACCCCGGCCACGCAGGCGCTGGCGGTTGGCCGGACGCAGCACCGCACCGCCACCGGTCGAAAGCACCCTGCCCGCTGTCAGGCCGGACAGCTCGTCAATCACCGATTCCTCGACATCGCGAAAACTCGCCTCCCCTTCCCGCTCGAAGTAGTCACGGATGGCGCAGCC
>JACMQR010000292.1 GCA_014376885.1 Polaromonas sp. | reverse complement strand
TTTTTAGGCTTTAAAAAGATGCTGGCGCGCATCCTGCCGCCGCACCGGTCCGCAAGGCGTTAGCGCGCCGCCGTGCCGGCCACGCGCCAGACCGCGTTGCCGACATCGTCGGCCACCAGCAGCGCGCCGCGCGCGTCCATCGCCACACCCACCGGCCGGCCCTGGGCCTTGCCGTCGGCATTGACAAAGCCGGTCAGCACATCGACTGGCAGGCCTGCCGGCTTGCCGTCGGCAAAGGGCACGAACACCACCTTGTAGCCGCTGAGCGGCTTGCGGTTCCATGAGCCGTGCTCGCCGACGAACACGCCGCTGGCCAAAGCCGGCGGCAACGCGGCGCCCTGAGAGAACGCCATGCCCAGCGGCGCCACATGCGAGCCCAGCGCATAGTCCGGGCTGATCGCCTTGGCCACCAATTCGGGCTGCGGCGGCTTGGCGCGCACATCGACGTTCTGGCCGTAGTAGCTGTACGGCCAGCCGTAAAAGCCGCCGTCCTTGACCGAGGTCAGGTAGTCGGGCACCAGGTCGCTGCCGATTTCGTCGCGCTCGTTCACCACCGTCCAGAGCGCGCCGGTGCCCGGCGCCCAGCCCATGCCGTTGGGATTGCGCAGGCCATTGGCAAAAACGCGGTGCGCGCCGGTCTTCACCTCCACCTCCCAGATGGCGGCGCGGCCAGCTTCGGCCTCCATGCCCCGTTCGGCGACATTGCTGTTCGAGCCCACGGTGACATACAGCTTGCTGCCGTCCGGGCTGGCAATGACGTTCTTCGTCCAGTGGTGGTTGATCGGCCCGCCCGGCAGGTCCAGCACCTTCACCGGCGCGGCGCTGATGCGCGTCTGGCCGGTCTGGTAGGGCACCTTGACCAGCGCGTCGGCGTTGGCGATGTACAGGTCGCTGCCGACCAGCGCCATGCCGAACGGCGAATTGAGGTTCTCCAAAAACACGGTGCGGGTTTCGGCCTGGCCCGCGCTGTCCAGGCCGCGCAGCAGCGTGATGCGGTTGGCCGACGGCACGCCGGCCCCGGCCCGGGCCATGACCATCTTCATGACCCAGCCCTTGATGCCTTTGCCGTCCTCGGGTTTGGGCGGCGCATTGCTTTCAGCGACCAGCACATCGCCGTTGGGCAGCACATACACCCAGCGCGGATGGTCCAGCCCCCGGGCCAGCGGGGTCACGCTCAACCCGGCCATGGCCGTGGGGCTGGCGCCGGCGGGCCAGCCGATGGCCGGCGCGATCTTGACCGTCGGAATCAAGCCGCTTTGCGGCAGCGGCAAGGTCGGCGTGGCGCCCATGCCGGCGGTCGGCACAAGCGAAGCAGTGTCGCCGCAGGCCGCCAGTGCAGTCAGCGTGCCCAGGCACAGGGCAGCGGTGCGCATCCGGTGCGCAGAAATAACGTGTAAAGCCATGAAAACTCCTGAAAAACGGGCCAAAGGCGCCAGGGCCTTTGCGACGCCCTGCACGTTACTGTGTCGCCGGCCGGCGGGCGCGCCTATCAGCCAGCCACCTTGATGTTTGTCGGCCTTTGGCCTAGCCTGGCAGCAGCGGCAGGTCGGCTTTTTTCAGCGTGCGCAGCACAAAGCTCGACTTGCTGTGCCGGATACCCTTGATCTTGTAGAGCCGCTCGCGCAGCAGCCGCTCGTAGTCCTGGGTGTCCCGGACCGCGATGCGCAGCAGGTAGTCGTACTCGCCGGACACCAGCCAGGCCTCGATCACCTCGGGAATCGCCGCCAGGGTTTCGCCGAACTTTTCCAGCGTGTTGTCCGAATGGCTGTCCAGCGTGACCTGCACCAGCACCGTGTCGCCCAGCCCGAGCGCCTGTGCATTGAGCCGCACGGTGTAGCCCTCGATGACGCCAGCGTCCTCCATCTTCTTGATGCGGCCCCAGCAGGGCGAGGCGCTCAGGCCCACCGCCTGGCCCACGGCCTGCAGGCTGGTGCGCGAGTCGGCCTGCAGCACCTGGAGAATTTTTCGGTCTAAGGTGTCCATTCAGACAATTTATCCGATTTTTTTTAAAATACAGAAAAGTTGTCTGAATTTTTTAAAATCAACAGCAAATCAGGCAAATTATTCGGCAGGCTGCAGCCGATACTTGTTCCACACCACGGCCTGGCTTATCCGCCCGGCCGGCGGCACCAACCTCCAGGCTGTTTACCCCCGGCCTGGGGGTTTGGTTTTTTCGGGGCTCCGCCACTCACGGCGCGGTGGCGTCGCTGAGCGTGTCGGCCGGCAGGCGGTCGATTTCAGCGAGCAGCCGCGCCAGGCTGCGGCCCATGGCCGCCAGCAGCGCCCGGCCTTTGTCGGCCGTCGCGGCCGCCGCATTGCCCACCGCGCCGTGCGGGTTGTAGTCCTGCATCTGCCAGCCCAGCTTGGCGCTGCGGCCGTCGCCCAGGATGCTGAACTGCGCTGCCCGGTCCTGCGAGGTGGAATGAAAGTTCTGCGCGCTGGCCATGTCCACCAGCGCCGGCTTGAGGGCCAGCATCATCGAGGTTTCCATCTCGCCGGCATGGATGCCAAAACGGTGCTCGTGGGCGCTGAACCGGTCGGCGACCGATGCGCCCTGCTCGTCCAGCAACGGCAGGTTGAACGAATTGACGCTGTACACCAGCATGCCCAGCCGCGCGCGCAGGTCGCGCGCCACCACATCGAGCAGCCCCGCCTGGCCGCCGTGCGCGTTGAGCAGCACCAGCTTTTTCACGCCGCTGGCCGCCACCGACTCGGCAATTTCGGTCCAGAGCCGCAAGATGGTGTCGGCCTTGAGCGTCAGCGTGCCGGCAAAGCGCGTGTGCTCGGGGCTAAAGCCGATCGACTGCGTGGGCAAAAACAGCACCGGCTGGCCGGCAGGCAGGTGCGCCAGGGCGCTGGCAACGACGCCATCGGCCAGTGCGGCATCGACACGGAGCGGCAGGTGCGGGCCATGCTGCTCGATGGCGGCCAGCGGCAGCACGGCGATGCAGCGCGTGCGGTCAAGACGGGTGAAATCGGTTGTTTTCAGGTCGACCCAGAAACCGGGCAGCGCGAAAGAGGCAGGCGGGGCAGTGGTCATGCGCGTATTTTGAACCTGTTCACAGCGCGGCCGGACCGGCGCCGAACCAGCTCTATTTTTGATAGCTGAATATGCACGTGAGCATTGCACATCAGGCACTTTTCATCTGGAAACCGACGGGCTCACGCGGCAGCGGCGGCGTGTTTGATGTCTTCGCGGTGCTGGCCCAGGTGGCGCAGCTGGCGTTCGGCGCGCCGGCTGTCGGGCGCAGCCGCCTGCGCCCCGGCCATGTGGCCCGGTAGCTCGGCCAGGGATTGCGGGCTGCCGCGCGCGCCGCTGGCCTGGTAGTCGGCGCGCAGCGCAGCGCGCACCGGCCCGGCGGCCAGCCCGCGAACCGTCGTCAGGTGGTCGTGCAGCAGATCAACCAGCTTTTCATAGGCGAATTCATGCGTCTTGCCGGTGGCGCGCCACAGCCAGTCGCTGAACGCCAGAAAGTGGCCGAACGCCGAACCCGGCCCCAGCAGCAGCCCCAGCGACCGCGCAAACCGCCCCGAGTTGGCCACC
>JACMQR010000291.1 GCA_014376885.1 Polaromonas sp. | reverse complement strand
GCCCCTGTGGCTGGTGCCGCCTCTGGTGCTGGTGCTGCCGCCCCTGATCTGGGGCTGGCTGACTTACCGGGTCATGTCCTACGACGCCCTGGCAGACCATGCCAGCCGGGAGGAGCGCGCTGAGATTCTCCAGTCCCACCGCCTGCCGCTGCTGGGCATGGGCGTGCTCAGCGGCTTCCTGGGCGCTGCGCCCAGCCTGCTCTGGGCCTCGGGCGCGATGTTCATTGCCATGGCGCCCATCCTGGTGCCGCTGGCCGTCTGGATCTACACCCTGGTGTTTGCCTTCTCGTCGCTCTGGTTTGGCCACTACTGCCTGGCTGCACTGGAGCAGTTTCGCAAGGAAAAAAGCGCCTTGCCGCAAGAGCTGCGGACATATGCTGCTACACATTCAATAGCTGACAAGGCGCTGTCGCCTGTTGTGCCCCGGCCGGCTGGCAGCCTGCCCGGATCATTGCCATAACCTCAGGACCCACCCGCATGCTTCCTTCCATCGGCATCATCATCATCGGTGATGAAATTCTCTCGGGCAAGCGAGCCGACAAGCACCTGCCCCGAGTCATCGAACTGCTGGCTGCCCGTGGCCTGCCGCTGGCCTATGCCGAGTATGTCGGCGACGATCCGGCGCGCATCACCGCGACGCTGGCGCGCGCCTTTGCCGCGGCGCGTGCATCGGGCGACATCGTGTTCAGCACCGGCGGCATTGGCGCCACGCCGGACGACCATACCCGACAGTGCGCCGCCCGGGCCTGGGGCGTCGAGCTGGCCCTGCATCCCGATGCCAAGCGGCTGATCGAAGAGCGCATGCGCGACACGGCAAAAGAGCAGGGCACGGTGTTCGAGCCGGACCGGCATGACAACCTGCACCGCCTGAACATGGGCGTGTTTCCGGTGGGCGCTCAAATCATTCCCAACCCGTACAACAAGATCCCCGGCTTCAGCTGCTTTGTTGAACGCAGTGACAGCGGGACACTGTCTGCAGCAAGCGTTGCGAGCCTCCTAGGCCAGCCAGGGCCGCGGGACTGGCTTTGCCAGACCGCAGGCGCAGCGGCCCCCGCGGGGGGCAGCGACCCACACGCAGTGGGGGAGCGTGGTGGCCTTCATTTCGTGCCGGGGTTTCCGGTCATGGCCTGGCCGATGATCGAATGGGTGCTTGACCACCACTACAGCCACCTGCGCCAGACCTCGGCCAGCGTTGAAAAGTCGGTGATTGTGATGGGCGCCATGGAAGCGGCGTTGACGCCGCTGATGCTCGACATCGAAGCCGGCCATGCCGGCGTCAAGGTGTTCAGCCTGCCCAGTGTCGACCATCCCGAATTCGGACGGCATATTGAACTGGGCGTCAAAGGCCCGGCGCAAGCCGTCAGCCTGGCCTACCCGGCGCTGCTGGCCGGACTGCACCAGTTCAACCTTGAGCTGGGCCCCGAATTGGTGCGATGAACTGAATTTCTAAAATAAACTGGACAAATGCACGCTTGTGGTGCGCCAGTGGCTGATTTTCTTTCAAAGTTCTGTTTCATTCGATGCCAGTTGCTTTTCATTGGCGACAATGGCGGTCGCTGTTCAAAGACAAGGCCCTAAACTCGACAGTTGTCAGCTTTGGCATAAAAAGTGCATTCAGCAGCGCCAAATCAGATTTTTAAACCACCATCCAGCACAGGAGATTTTGATGGCAAAGACCGTCGCAGACGTCATGAACATGGTCAAGGAAAACGAGGTCAAGTTTGTTGACTTTCGCTTCACCGACACCCGGGGAAAAGAGCAGCATGTCACCGTGCCCGTATCCCATTTTGACGAAGACAAATTTGTTTCCGGCCATGCCTTTGACGGCTCGTCGATTGCGGGCTGGAAGGGCATTGAAGCCTCGGACATGCAGCTCATGCCTGACCCGGCCACGGCCAACATTGATCCGTTCTTCGAAGAGACCACCTTGTTCCTGAGCTGCGACGTTGTCGAGCCAAGCGACGGCAAGGCCTATGACCGCGACCCGCGCTCGATCGCCAAGCGCGCCGAAGCCTACCTCAAGTCCTCCGGCCTGGGCGACACCGCCTACTTCGGACCGGAGCCGGAATTTTTCATCTTTGACGACGTGCGCTGGAACACCGACATGTCGGGCACCTTCTTCAAGATCGAAGAATACGAAGCGCCCTGGAATTCAGGCAAGAAGCTCGAAGGCGGCAACCGCGGCCACCGCCCGACCGTCAAGGGCGGCTACTTTCCGGTGCCGCCGGTGGACAGCACGCAGGACATGCGCGCCGAAATGTCGCTGATTCTTGAATCGCTGGGCATTCCGGTCGAAGTGTTCCACCATGAAGTCGCTGGCGCCGGCCAGAACGAGATCGGCACCCGCTTCAGCACGCTGGTCGAGCGTGCCGACTGGACGCAGGTTTTGAAGTACGTCGTGCACAACGTGGCCAATGCCTACGGCAAGACCGCCACCTTCATGCCCAAGCCGATCGTCGGCGACAACGGCTCGGGCATGCATGTGCACCAGTCGATCTGGAAAGACGGCAAGAACCTGTTCGCCGGCGACGGCTATGCCGGATTGTCGGACTTCGCGCTGTACTATGTCGGCGGCATCATCAAGCACGCCCGTGCTTTGAACGCCATCACCAACCCCGGCACCAACAGCTACAAGCGCCTGGTGCCCGGCTACGAGGCGCCGGTCAAGCTGGCCTACTCGGCCAAGAACCGCTCCGCGTCGATCCGCATTCCCTATGTGGCCAACCCCAAGGGCCGGCGCATCGAAGCGCGCTTCCCCGATCCGCTGATGAATCCGTACCTCGGCTTTGCAGCCCTGATGATGGCCGGCCTTGACGGCGTGGAAAACAAGATCCATCCGGGCGAAGCCGCCACCAAGGACCTGTACCATCTGCCGCCCGAGGAAGACGCCTTGGTGCCGACCGTCTGCCACAGCCTGGACCAGGCGCTGGAGGCGCTCGACGTCGGCCGGGGTTTCCTGACCAAGGGCGGCGTGTTCACCGACAGCATGCTCGACGCCTACATCGAGTTGAAGATGGGCGAAGTGACGCGTTTGCGCCAGGCGACGCACCCGATCGAGTTCGAGATGTACTACTCGCTGTAACTGGCGAAAGCCGCTTGCTTTACGGCATGTCGGCAGATAAAAAAGGATGGCGCTTGCCATCCTTTTTTTTGGCCAATCCAGCCGGGGATTTCGGCCGGGCCGGCTGGGTGGCAAGCCGGGCGCAGTCCGCACTGTCCCAGCGCAGGCGATGAAAAATGAGCCTGCTGGATTGAAACTGGCCCGCCCCCACGCCCTTGATACCGCGCATTGCCTGTGAGCGACTTCAAACGCTAAACTCCAGTCCATGAAAAACATGTGGTTCCCGCGCTCTTTGTCGATTGCCTGCATGCTTGTCCTGCCCTGGGGCCACAGCGCCTGGGCGCAGGAAATTTTTCGTTGCACCGGCGCGGGCGGTAGCGCGCCGGAGTACATCAACAATGTCAAGGAAGCGCAGTCGCGCGGCTGCAAGGCGGTGTCCGGCGGCAATGTCACCGTGGTGCAGGGCACGCCGGTGCCCAAGGCGCCGGTCCGCGCGGTCGCCGGACCGGGCGCCGGAGGCGCTCGCCAGGACGGCAGTGCCGACCAGCGTGCCCGCGACAGCGACTCGCGCCTGATCCTGGAGGCCGAACTGCGCAAGTCCGAATCCCGGCTGGCCGAGCTGCAAAAGGAGTACAACAATGGCGAGCCGGAAAAGCAGGGTATCGAGGGGCGCAACTACCAGCGTTACCTGGACCGCACCAATGACCTCAAGGACGGCATTGCGCGCAGCCAGAGCGACATTGCCGGCTTGAAACGCGAAATTTCCCGGCTGCCCGCGGCCAACTAGGACGATAGCAGGCCGCTTTTGCATGAAAATGGGCGGCTTGAAAAAGCCATTAATTCCTACTTTCCTGTCGGCTTTTGCCGCGACCAGCACGCCCCGCTTCCAGGCTTTTGACCTGCTCGCCACCTTGGTGGCCGTCGTTCGCACCGACGGCTGCGTGGTGTTTGCCAACGCCGCGCTCGAAGACGCGCTGGGCATGTCGCGCCGCACGATCGAAGGCTCGCAGCTGCCCGAATGCTTTACCGAGCCGCACATCCTCAAGCATGCCCTGGAGGGCGCGGGCAGCAACGAGTTCGCGGCCCTGCGCTACGACGCCTGGCTGCGCCGCCTGAACCACGAGCCGCTGCCGGTGCATGTGGTGGTGGCGCAGACCGACACGCCGGGCGAAGCCATCGTGGAGCTGCTGCCGCTGGAGCAGCAGGCCAAGCAGGACCGGGAAGAGCGGCTCATCGACCAGGCGCAGGCCAACAAGGAGCTGATCCGCAACCTGGCCCATGAAATCAAAAATCCCCTGGGCGGCATTCGTGGTGCGGCGCAATTGCTGCAAATGGAAATCGGCAAGGAGTTGACCGAATACACCCAAGTCATCATCCACGAGGCCGACCGCCTGCAGACGCTGGTGGACCGCCTGCTGGCGCCGCATCGCCGCCCGCACCTGGTGGGCGATGTGAACATCCACGAGGTGTGCGAGCGGGTGCGCTCGCTCATTCTGGCCGAATTTCCCCGTGGCCTGCGGGTGGTGCGCGACTACGACACGTCGATTCCGGAGTTTCGCGGCGACCGCGAGCAACTGATCCAGGCGGTGCTGAACATTGCCCACAATGCCGCCCAGGAGCTGGCCGAACGCATGGCCACGGGCGATGCCGAAATCACCTTCAAGACCCGGGTGGCCCGGCAAACCACGTTTGGCAAGAAACGCTATCGCCTGGCACTGGAATTGCATGTGATGGACAACGGGCCGGGTGTTCCGGACGCGATCAAGGACCGCATTTTCTATCCCCTGGTGTCGGGGCGTGCGGGCGGCTCGGGGCTGGGACTGACATTGGCGCAAACCTTTGTCCAGCAGCACCACGGCTTGATCGAGTGCGACAGCCGGCCCGGCCATACAGACTTCAAGCTGCTGATACCGCTGCCCTGAGGTCTGCAGCCCTTCATTTCGACGATTACTGCTGCTTGCAGCAAAAGGATGCCACTGCATGAAACCGATCTGGATTGTTGATGATGACCAGTCCATCCGGTTCGTCCTGGAAAAGGCCTTACTGAGGGAAAACCTGCCGACTCGCAGCTTCACCAACCCGCGCGAGGTGCTGGCCGCGCTGGACAACGCGGCCGAAGGCGACGGGCCGCAGATCCTGGTCAGCGACATCCGCATGCCCGGCGGCTCGGGCCTGGACCTGCTGGACAAGGTCAAGGCCCGGCTGCCTGGCCTGCCGGTCATCATCATGACGGCCTTTTCCGACTTGGACAGCGCGGTCTCGGCCTTTCAGGGGGGCGCTTTCGAGTACCTGCCCAAGCCGTTCGACCTGCACAAGGCGGTCGAGCTGATACGACGCGCCGTCGAGGAAAGCCAGCGCGAGGAAATCGCCGAGGAGCGCATGGCCGATGCACCCGAAATGCTTGGCCAGGCGCCGGCCATGCAGGATGTGTTCCGGGCCATCGGCCGCCTGAGCCAGAGCATGGTCACGGTGATGATCACCGGCGAATCCGGCTCGGGCAAGGAGCTGGTGGCGCGCGCGCTGCACAAGCATTCGCCGCGTGCCAACGGGCCGTTCATTGCCATCAACACCGCCGCCATTCCGAAAGACCTGCTGGAAAGCGAGCTGTTCGGCCATGAGCGCGGCGCCTTCACCGGCGCGCAGACCCTGCGCCGCGGCCGCTTCGAGCAGGCCGACGGCGGTACCTTGTTTCTCGACGAGATCGGCGACATGCCGTTTGACCTGCAGACCCGGCTGCTGCGGGTGCTCAGCGATGGCAGTTTTTACCGTGTCGGCGGCCACAACGCGGTCAAGTCCAATGTGCGGGTGATTGCCGCCACCCACCAGGATCTGGAACAGCGCGTGAAGGACGGCGGCTTCCGGGGAGACCTGTTTCACCGCCTCAATGTAATCCGCCTGCGGCTGCCGGCGCTGCGCGAGCGGCGCGAGGATGTGTTCATGCTGACGCGCCACTTTTTGCAGCAAAGCGCCAAGCAGCTCGGCGTCGACCCCAAGCGGATTTCCGAGGCGGCTTTGCAGCAGCTCAGCCTGTTCGCTTTTCCAGGCAATGTGCGGCAGCTGGAAAACATCTGCCACTGGCTGACCGTCATGGCGCCGGCCCAGGTGGTCGAGCCCAAGGACCTGCCGCCGGAGGTGCTGGGCGCCACGCCGGCAGCCAGGCCATCGCCACTGCCGACAGCGGTTGAAAATGCTGGATTGCCCCGGCAGGAGCGGGCTGGCGATGTCGCGCCAGGGCCGGCGCTTTCCTGTCCAACCGAGCCGGCGGTGCTGGCCGGGTTGACGGGCGAATCCGGCGGCCCGGCCGCTTCGCACTGGGAAACCGGTCTGGAGGCCGAGGCGCTGGCCTTGCTGGTGTCGGGGCGCAGCGACGTCTGGGATGTGCTGATCCGCCGGGTCGAGTCACGGCTGATCCAGGCGGCGCTGGCCAACACCAACGGCCGGCGCATCGAGGCGGCCCACAAGCTGGGCATCGGGCGCAATACCATCACGCGCAAGATCCAGGAGCTGGATCTGGAATGAAAGCGGTCGCCGTGCTTGTCCAGTAAACAAATAATGCTACTTAATCAATAGCGCTGATTGTGTCGGGCCGGCGGCACCAGGGCTATTTCAAAAATGCCTGCCCACCTGCCCACCTGCCCACCTGCTCGGCTGCCCAGCAGGGCGCCGGGCCCGGTGTTGACCCGCCAGACCGCTGGCTTTCCCCAATTGCCACACGGCAAGGGTGTTTCCATGATGCGGGCCAGGCTTTTTCTGGATGGCCGCAGCGCCCGCACCCATCTGCCACCCGTCTTCCGCCCATCTCTCAGGAAAATTCGCGTGCGTGATGTGGTCAGGTCTTGTCAAATCGCCACAGCGATTGCGCTCAGCGCTGCGGCGCTGGCTGCCTATTCCCAAACACCAGCCCCTGCCTGGCCCGAGAGGCCGGTGCGCCTGGTGGTGCCGTTTCCCGCCCGCGGCGCCACCGACCAGGTGGCGCGGGTGATCGCGCAGCGCGTGTCCCGGGACATCGGCCAGCAGATCATCATTGACAACAAGGCTGGCGCGGGCGGCACCATCGGTTCAGCCGAAGCCGCCAAGGCCATGGCCGATGGCCACACGCTGCTGCTCACGACCAGCAGCACCCGCGCGATTTCGCCGCACCTCATGCCGCGGCTGCCCTGCGACGCGGTCAAGGATTTCACGCCGGTCGCGCACCTGGCCGACGCCGCCAGCGTGCTGCTGGTCACGCCGTCGCCGCCGGTCAAAACCATGGCCGAGCTGATCGACTACGCCAGAAAGCGCCCGGCCAGCTCAACTATGCGAGCAGCGGCAGCGGCAACGGCAACGGCACCATCGTGCACCTGACCACCGAAGCGTTCAAGGCCCAGACAGGCATCTTCATCACCCATGTGCCCTGCAAGGGCACGGCGTTGGCCATTCCCGATGTGATTGCCGGCTCGGTGCAGATGCTGATCGATACCATTGCGTCGGGCATGCCGCATGTCAAGAACGGCCGCCCCACGGGCCGGCGAGCTGTTTCGCGGCGCAGGCCATGCCGCCACGCTGGAAGCGATTGCCGACAGCCATGGCAAGGCGTTTTACAGCGGTGCGCTGGCCTGGCGCATCGCCGCGCATGCCAGAGCCCATGGCGGGGCGCTGACCGAAGGCGACCTGGCCAGCCACCGCGCCGACTGGTGCGGCACGCTGGCGCAGCCCTTTGCCGGCTCGGTGGTGCACGAGCTGCCGCCGAACGGGCAGGGCATCGCCGCCTTGATGGCCCTGGGCATGCTGCAGGCGCTGGGCCTGG
>JACMQR010000290.1 GCA_014376885.1 Polaromonas sp. | reverse complement strand
CGGCACTGGCGCAGGACAATCTGGGCAGTGCTGCGTTGAAAGAGGTCGTCATCAGCGCCAGCCGCGCCGAGCAGCGCCGCTTTGATGCGCCGGGCGCGATTGACGCGGTTCAGGTCGATCCGTTTCGCACCGCTTCGGCGCTCGTCAACCTGTCCGAACTGATGGGCGGCGTGCCCGGCCTGCAGATCCGCGACCGGCAGAACTTCGCCCAGGACCTGCAGGTATCGGTGCGCGGCTTTGGCACGCGCTCGACCTTTGGCGTGCGCGGCGTGCGCATCCTGGTCGACGGCATTCCGGCCACCATGCCTGACGGCCAGGGTCAGGCGGCGACCGCCAGCCTGACCTCGGCCAAGCGCATCGAGGTGCTGCGCGGCCCGCTGGCCCAGCTGTACGGCAATGCGGCCGGCGGCGTGCTGCAGGTGTTCACCCAGGACCCGCCGGTCACGCCTCTCAAGCCCGACTACAGCCTGTCGGCCGGCGCCGGCACCGACGGCCAGCGGCATGTCGCTGCCGGCATCGCCGGCGGCAGCGCTGCGCTGGGCGGTCTGCTCGATGTGTCGCGCTATGAAACCGACGGCTATCGCGACCACAGCGCGGCGCGGCGCCAGCAGCTCAATGCCAAGGTCGTGGCCCGGCCCTCGGCTGAGACCACGGTCACCGGCATCGTCAACCTGTTCGACCAGCCGCTGGCCGAGGACCCGCTGGGGCTGACGCGTTCGCAGTTCCAGCAAAACCCGCGCCAGGTGGTGCCGGGCGCCATCACCTTCAACACCCGCAAGACCATCGAGCAGCAGCAGGCCGGCCTGGTGGTCGAGCACAAACTGACCGCCAGCGACACGCTCAGCGCCCGCCTCTACGGCGGTGCGCGCAAGGTGGACCAAAAGCTCGCCCTGCAGACCAACGGCGTGGTCAACCTCGACCGCACCTATGGCGGCGTGGGCGCCAGCTGGACGCATGCGATGCGCGTCAACGAGCTGCCGGTGCGCTGGACGGTCGGCGTCGAGGCCGACCAGCTGCGCGAAACCCGCAAGGGCTTTGACAACCTCGGCGGCAACAACGGGCTGCTGCGCCGCAATGAGGACGACACGGCGCGGAGTACCGATGTCTTCGGCCAGCTCGACTGGACCTTCGCGCCCGACTGGCAGGCGATTGCCGGCGTGCGCGCCAGCCGGGTGCGCTTCGGCGTGGACGACCGGTTCAACACCGGCAGCAGCAACACCAGCGGCAGTGTGCAGTACCGCAACACCAGCCCGGTCGTGGGCCTGGTCTGGCATGCGGCCGAAACACTTAACGTGTATGCCAACCTGGGCACCGGGTTCGAGACGCCGACACTCGCCGAAAGCGCCTACCGCGCCGGCGGGCCGGGTCCGAACTTTGCGCTCAAGCCCTCGAAAAGCACGCAGGGCGAAGTCGGCGTCAAGCTGCGCAGCGGCCGGCACAGCTTTGATGCGGCGCTGTTCGAGGCCAGAAGCACCGATGAAATCGTGGCCTTGCAGTCCGCCGGGGGCCGCACCGTTTTTCAAAACGCCGACCGCACCAGCCGGCGCGGTATGGAAGCGTCCTGGTCGGCCGCCTGGCCGGGCCTGGACACCCGGCTGGGCTACACCTTGCTCGATGCCCGGTTCAAGTCGCCCTACGCCGGCTCGCAAGGGCTGGTCGCCGCTGGCAACCGCCTGCCGGGCGCGCCCCGGCACAGCCTGTTTGCCGATGTCGAAGGCGATCTGGCCGAAATGCTCAAGGCCGGACTGGAGGTGCGCCTGGAAAGCAAAAGCTATGTCAACGACCTGAACAGCGACGCGGCGCCAGGCTATGCGGTGGTCAGTGCCCGCCTGAGCCGGGAGTTTCGCCTCAGCGGCGCAAAAATGGTCTTGTACGGCCGCATTGACAACCTGCTGGGCAAAACCTACGCCGGATCGGTGATTGTCAATGACGCCAATGCGCGCTACTTTGAGCCGGCTCCGGGCCGGCGCCTGTTTGTCGGCGTGCGCAGCCAGTTCTGAGTACAAAGCGCCGGCAAGCCCGGCGCACCAGAGCCAATCGCTTGGCACCGTATAATCGAGGGCTTTGCTGCATCATCCACAGACTCCTCCCAGGATCAAAGGAAATTTATTATGGCCACTGCCAAACCCAAGAAAAAGAACCCCCGACTCGCCTCCGGCCGCAAGCGCGTCCGCCAGGACGTCAAACTCAATGCCGCGAACACCTCGCTGCGCTCGAAATACCGCACCGCTGTCAAGAATGTTGAAAAAGCCGTTCTGGCTGGCGACAAGGACCGGGCCAAAGACCTGTTTGCCAAAGCCCAAAGCATTGTCGACACGATCTCCGACAAAGGCATCTTCCACAAGAACAAGGCAGCTCGCGACAAGAGCCGCCTGTCCGCCAAGGTCAAGGCCCTGGCTTTGAAGCCCGCACCGGAAACCGCCACCGCCTGATTTTTCAGGCAACCCGCCCGGACTGGCCAGCTTCAAGCAGCCAGTCTGCCGTTTTGTAGGGTGCGCTGCAGCAAAAGTGAAAAACCGCCTTCGGGCGGTTTTTTCATGCCGGCTTGGCAAACGCCAGGCCGGTTTCAATCCTTGGGCAGGTCGGGCAACAAACAGGCCTCGGCCAACTGCAGACTATTGTCCCGGGCGAAATTGAGCACGAAATCCCAGGCCATCGGCTCGGCATCGCGAAGCTCGGCACTGACCACCACGCACTTGATGCCGTTGACGACCGTCGGCACGCACCAGGGCGAGTAGTTCAAATGGCTTCCAGGCTGCGGCCCGCCCGGACGAAACTGGCCCATCACGCCGCACAGCCGGTCGGCCCAGTCGCTGGGCCGAAAGGTTTTGCCATCATGCGTGATGCCCTGGATGAAGACTTCTTTGGAGGAGTTGGAGACCATCGGATGGAGGGTTTTTCTAGGCGCCCGGGGCGAGGATAAGCCCCATGCTGCACTGCACAACAATTCTATCTTATAGAAGACCTGGCGCTGGCATGGACGCCAATCGCCGAATTTGCGGCGTTGCACGGCAGTGATGCGACATTGGCATCAAAGCGTTTTCCCGGTGCGCCTAAAATCGCGTCAAATGTGCGGAATTGACCGCTAAATCCCTGCTGACCGTCTGACCCTGCCCGGAGTTTGTCCATGACCGCTGCCCTGCCCGACCATCTAGAAGCCGCCTCCCCCCATGTGATGAACACCTACGGCCGCCTGCCGATTGCGCTGTCGCATGGCCAGGGCTGCCGCGTCTGGGACATCAACGGCAAGTCTTACCTCGACGGCCTGGGCGGCATCGCGGTCAACACCGTCGGCCACAACCATCCACAGCTGGTGGCCGCGCTGCGCGACCAGGTCGGCAAGATCATCCACAGCTCGAACTACTACCATGTGCCGCTGCAAGAAACGCTGGCGGCCAAGCTGGTCGAGCTGTCGGGCCTGGAAAATGTTTTCTTCTGCTCGACCGGCCTGGAGGCCAACGAGGCGGCGCTCAAGCTGGCCCGCAAGTTCGGCCATGACAAAGGCATCGAGCGCCCGGAAATCGTCGTGTACGACAAGGCTTTTCACGGCCGCAGCATCGCCACCCTGAGCGCCACCGGCAATCCGAAGGTGCAGGCCGGCTTTGGTCCGCTGGTCGAGGGTTTTATTCGCGTGCCGATCAACCACATCGACGCCCTCAAAGCGGCGACCGAGGGCAACCCGAATGTCGTGGCGGTGTTTTTCGAAGCTATCCAGGGTGAAGGCGGGGTGCACCCGATGGACAACGACTACTTACGCCAGGTGCGCGCGCTGTGCGACGAACGCGACTGGCTCTTGATGATTGACGAGGTGCAGTGCGGCATGGGTCGCACCGGCAAATGGTTCGCCCACCAGTGGTCCGGCATCAAGCCCGACGTCATGCCGCTGGCCAAGGGCCTGGGCTCGGGCGTGCCGATCGGCGCGGTGGTGACCGGACCCAAAGCGGCGCATATTTTTTCGCCTGGCAACCACGGCACAACCTTTGGCGGCAATCCGCTGGCCATGCGGGCCGGCGTGGAAACCATCCGCATCATGGAAGCCGAAGGCCTGCTGGACAACGCGGCCGCAGTGGGCGACCATTTGCGCTCGGCACTGCTGCGCGAGCTCGGCAGCCTGCCGGGCTTCAAAGAAGTTCGCGGACTCGGCCTGATGCTGGGCATCGAGCTGGACCGGCCATGTGGCGTTCTGGTCGGCCGGGCCGCCGACAACGGCCTGCTGATCAGCGTGACGGCTGACAGCGTGATCCGCGTGGTGCCGTCCCTGGTCATG
>JACMQR010000289.1 GCA_014376885.1 Polaromonas sp. | reverse complement strand
GTCTGCAAGATCGTGTAGGGCGTTTGCGGGTCGTAGGCCATTGCAAACGCCGCCGTGTGCCGGGTGATCGGCGTGCCGCGCAGGCGCTTCAGGATGCCGAACTGGATCTCGTGCGGCCCCAGGCCGTGCAGCCGGTCAAAACCGGCGGCAAAGCTCTCCAGGGTTTCGCCGGGCAGGCCGAAAATCAGGTCGGCATGCACATGCGCCTGGCTGTCGTTCACCAGCCAGCGCAGGTTATCGGCGGTTTTGGCGTTGTCCTGGCGGCGCGGGATGCGCTGCTGCACCTCGGGGTTGAAGCTCTGGATGCCGACTTCGAACTGCAGCGCGCCGGCCGGGAACTGCGCGATCAGCGCCTTGAGCCGGTCCGGCAGGCTGTCGGGCACGACCTCGAAATGCACGAACAGGTCGGGCGCCATGCGGTCGATGAAGAATTGCAGGATACGCACCGAAAAATCGACCTTCAGGTTGAAGGTGCGGTCGACAAACTTGAAGTTGCGCGCGCCGCGCCGGTAGAGCGCGTCCATCTCGGCCATGAAGCGGTCCAGCTCGAACGCCCAGGCGGTCTTGTCGAGCGAGCTGAGGCAGAACTCGCACTTGAACGGGCAGCCGCGCGACGCCTCGACATACAGCAGGCGCTTTTCCAGGTCTTCAGCGGTGTATTCGTCATAAGGCAGCGCCAATTCTTCCAGCGGCGGCTGCTCGCCGGCGATGATTTTCATCAGCGGCTGCGGGCCGTCCAGCAGCGCGCGGCACAGCCTGGGGAAGCTCACATCGCCCCAGCCGGTGACGACATGGTCGGCCAGGCGGCAAATTTCCTGGCTCTCGGTTTCAAAGCTCACCTCCGGCCCGCCGAGCACGACCTTGATGCCCGGCCGCAGGGTTTTCAAAAGGCGCACGACCTGGGTGGTTTCGACGACGTTCCAGATGTACACGCCCAGGCCGATCACCTGCGGCTCGAGCGCCAGCAGGGTTTCGACGATCTGCAGCGGCCGCTGCTTGATGACGAACTCGCGCAGCTCGGTGCGCGCGCGCAGCCCGGCGCCGCCGTGCCGGTCCATGTTGGCCAGCAGGCAGCGCAGGCCCAGCGAGGCGTGGATGTACTTGGCGTTGAGCGTGGCCAGGACGATGGCCGGCGTGGCGGGCCTGGCAGGCAGGGCGGGCGCGTGAAGGGATTGCATGGCCGCATTATCGAACTCCCGGGCCCGACCGGCAGGCGGCGTCATGGCTTGGGCAACCCCGGCGGAAAAAGCGCCTGCGTTCCGATAGCATTGGGCACATGAACAAGCTTTCAAACTTTCGGCGGCTTGCCGCCATCGCCTTTTTTTCATTCGCCACCACCGCCTGGTCGCAGTCGATCACCTTGGCCTCGACGACCTCGACCGAGCAGTCGGGCCTGTTCGGCCACCTGCTTCCGGCGTTCAAGAAGGCCTCGGGCATCGACGTCAAGGCCGTGGCGGTCGGCAGCGGCCAGGCGATCGACATGGCGCGCCGCGGCGACGCCGACGTGCTGTTTGTCCACGACCAGGCGGCCGAGGAAAAGTTCGTCGCCGAGGGCGGCTCGCTCAAGCGCCAGCCGGTGATGTACAACGATTTCGTGCTCGTCGGCCCGCAGTCCGACCCGGCCTCGGTGCGCGGCAAGGACATTGTGCAGGCGCTGAAAAAACTCTCCGCTGCCGGCGCGCCGTTCATCTCGCGCGGCGACAAGAGCGGCACCCACGCGGCCGAGCTGCGCTACTGGGCGCTGGCCGGCGTGGCCGACCAAAAAGGCGGCGGCTACCGGGAATGCGGCTGCGGCATGGGCCCGGCGCTCAACATCGGCTCGTCAACCGGCGCCTATGTGCTGACCGACCGCGGCACCTGGATCAGCTTCAAGAACCGCGGCGACCTGGCGGTGCTGGTCGAGGGCGACACCCGGCTTTACAACCAGTACGGCGTGATGGTGGTCAACCCGGCCAAGCACCCGCACCTCAAGGCCGCCGAGGCGCAGCAGTTTGTCGACTGGATCACCTCGCCCGCCGGGCAGGCCAGCATCGCCGGCTACCGGATCGGCGGTGAGCAGCTGTTCTTTCCGAATGCGGCGAAATAAGGGTTTTGCGCCCGGCGCTGCCGGCCATGTGCCTGATGGCGGGCACGGCAGCTGACGCGCAGGCCGCTGCCGTGCAGCTGTATGCCGCAGGCAGCCTGCGCGAGGCGCTGACCGAAATCGCGCGCAATTTCGAAGCCGAGACCGGCCACGAGGTGGTGCTGACCTTCGGCGCCTCGGGCCTCTTGCGCGAGCGCATCGAGCAAGGCGAGCCGGCGCAGGTGTTCGCCTCGGCCGACATGGACCATCCCCAGCGGCTGGCGCAGGCCGGCCAGTGGGACGCGCCGCGGGTGTTGGCCCGCAACCTGATGTGCGCGCTGGCGGCGCCGTCGGTGAACGCGACCCCCGAGACCTTGCTGCAGACCCTGCTGGAGCCGGCCATCCGCGTGGGCACGTCCACCCCGCTGGCCGACCCGTCGGGCGACTATGCCTGGGAGCTGTTTCGCCGCGCCGACGCCCTGCAGCCCGGCGCCTTCGCGATTCTTGACGCCAAGGCGCTCAGGCTGACCGGCGCCGCCGGTGCGGCGCAGCCGCCAGCCGGCCGCAGCACCTACGCCTGGCTGATGGACGCGGGCAAGGCCGATGTGTTCCTCACCTACTGCACCAACGCGGCGACGGCGCTGCGCGAGGTGCCGCGCCTGAAGGTGATCCCGACGCCGGCGGCCTGGCAGGTGGCCACCCGCTACGGCATGACGGTGCGGCGCGGCGCCAGCCCGGGGGCCGCGCCGCTGGCCGACTACCTGCTGGCGCCGGCGGCGCAATCGGTGTTGCGGCGCTACGGCTTTGGCGCGCCGGTGAACCCGTGACGGCGCGCTGCCTCTGGCTTGGATTCGAGCTGGTCGGCCTGCTGCTGCCCTTGGCCGTGCGGCCCGCATGGCGGCTACAGCCGCCGCTATTTTCCTTGGCCGGCCCGGCCGCAGCGCCACCGGGCCGGCCTATACTAGGAGCTTCCTTTGGGGAGTAGCCAGCTTTCAGCCTTGAAAGCGCCTGCGTCAACATACTTGGCATGCACCGCATGCTGTGGCGCTGGCAACCATTTCTGGTTGGCGAGACCATGGGCGCGTCTGCACGACAGGGGTCGGGCAGTGCTGGCGCGCCTGTGCGTCCGCCCGGCCAGAAAAAGACTCCCAATGAATGCCCTTTCCGTTGCCCTGCTGTCGCTGGCCATGTCCACCGACGCCTTTGCCGCCGCGGTGGGCAAGGGCACGGCGCTGCAGGCGCCGCGCTGGAGCGAGGCGCTGCGCACCGGCGCCATCTTCGGGGTGATCGAGGCACTGACGCCGCTGCTGGGCTGGGCGCTTGGCCTGAGCGCGGCGAGCTATGCCAAAAACTGGGACCACTGGATTGCGTTTGCGCTGCTCGGCGGCCTGGGCCTGAGGGCAGTGTTTGACGGCCTGACGAAGCGCGCCGCGCAGGCGCCGCAAAAACCCAGCCGGCATGGCTTTTGGCTGCTGGCCGTGACCGGCTTTGCCACCAGCATCGACGCCCTGGTCGTCGGCGTGGGACTGGCCTTGATCGATGTCGACATCGTGCCGGTCGCCGCCGCCATCGGGTTCACCACGTTTGTCATGGTCACCCTGGGCGTGATGGTCGGCCGGCTGCTCGGCGCGGTGGTGGGCAAGCGCGCTGAAATTTTTGGCGGCGTCGTGCTCATCGGCATTGGAACCGCCATTTTGTTCGAGCATTTGAGCGGCGTCTGAGTTTTTGAAAAAACCTGACGATTCGGGTCAGGACGTCAGCACAGCCAATCCGGTAACCCGCCGCATGCGCCGCAGCCCCGTTCGGAATGCCACCAGCGCCTTTGTTCGGTGTGGCGGCAGCCGATACCAAGGCGGTGCTTGGCTGGGAAAATATTACCAGGCAGCTGCCTCGCAAGCTGCCGCCGGTGTTTATGCAGCCATCGTTGCCGCCCGGCGAGGACTGAAGCGCCCAGTGCGCCTGCACGTAGTCCCAGGCGATCCGGCCTGTCAGCCCGGCGCTTTTTTCCATTCGCAGCGCATCGAGGCATGGGTCTGCCGCTCGGACTCGCAGATGGCCCAGAAGGCACGTTCGTCCTGCCCGGCGTTCCAGAGGTACTGCCCCCTGATCGCACCCAGCAGAAAACACGCCGGCCCAGCTCCGGTGAGCCAGCACAGGTTGCTGGCGGCTGCGCCACCCCAGAGGGACGACACCATGCTGTATTGCAGCGCCTGCTCGGTCTGGGGAAGCTCCTTGATGTAGGCCATGGTTGCAACCTTCATCATGACAGCGCTGACGGCGCCCAGCGGATTCAGCTCGGCCATACCCAGCCCAAGCGCCAAGGCGGTTGTGGCCGTGTCGCCCAGCGCGGCATCGGTGGCTGCGGCCTGGTCGGCGCGGGTGCCCAGACAGGCAAGACTGAGAAAAAAAATCGCAACTTTTTTAAGCATGTTGAAAAAATTTTTACCTCGGGTCAAGGGTTTTCAGGTTTTGTGATGGCAGCCTGTTTTCCCGAAATGGCTGGCTGGCTTGTGCTGTGTTCTGCGCTGATCTGCCGTGTTCCGTTGAAGCGCAGTCAGCTTCAATGTAAAGAGCCTTGGCCTGGGACGATCGGTTGAAAAAGAGGCTGAACACCGTCCTGCTTGGCTGATGACGGCTTGTCCCGCGTCGTCGCACCGCTGGGGGTCATCCAGTTGGTTAGACTGCGACTTGCAGGCTAGCCGGCCCAGGCGTCGCCTCAAGGGCGCCAGCACGCTGCTGAGCCTGCTCGACTCCACAACAGGTCAACAGTTTTTAGGGCCTGTTTCAGCCCGCGCCATGCCCCTTGTCTGCAACGGCCCAAACGTTTTCCAAGGAACTTTGCAGAAGGACTTGCGCTCCACCTAACCATGAGTCTTGATGTCTTGCTGAAACGCTTTTTTTTCTCCCCTTTCGTGCTGGCCGCCCTGCTGCTGGCAGGCGGTGCAACCCTGCCAACTGGAGTTGCCGCCGAAAGCGCGCTGGTCAAACTGGCGGGCAGCGCCAGCCCAGCGCAGGTGGTCACCACCGACCAGGTGCGCGCCGAGCTGCTCGCCTGGGCGCCCGAAGGCGTCGAGCCGGGCAAGCCGGTCTGGCTCGGCCTGCAGCTGGCGCACCAGCCCGAATGGCACACCTACTGGAAAAACTCCGGCGACTCGGGCCTGCCGACGGTTCTTGAGTGGCAGCTGCCGACCGGCGTCACAGCCGGCGAGATCGCCTGGCCGACACCGAAAAAAATACCGCTCGGCTCGCTGGCCAACTATGGCTACGAAGGCACCGTGCTGCTGCCGGTGCCGCTCACCGTGGCCCCGGGCTTCAGCGCCGCGCAGCTCGACATCAAGCTCAAGGCAGTCTGGCTGGTCTGCCGCAAGGAATGCATTCCGCAAGAAGGCGAGTTCAGCCTGAGCCTGCCGGCCCGAGGCTCGACGGCGTCCAGCGCCGGCCTGTTCCAGGCCGCGTTCGATGCTGCGCCCCGGCCGCTTCCCGCCGCTGCCAGCCAGCTGGAAGTCCGCGTCGACAGCCAGTTGCTCACGGTGTCGCTGGGCAGCCTGCCGGCCGCGCTGCAGGGCCGGACGCTGGCCCTGTTTCCCGAAACCGGCGGCGTCACCGACCCGGCCGCCTCCTGGCAGCAGGCCTGGCAGGGCGCGGTCTGGACGGCGCAGCTGCCGCTGGCCGCGCACCGCACCGCCAGCCCGGCACGCCTGCCGCTGGTCGTGGCCACCGAGGGAGCCGCCTACCGCATCGACGCGCCGGTCAGTGGCGACTGGCCAGCCGCTGCGCCAATCGCCGCCCTTTCGCCGGCGCTACAGGCGGCGCTCAGGGCCAATGCGGCCGGCCTGGCGCCGCCAGCGGGCTCCGGCGCGCCGTCGACCGGCCTGCTTGCCGCCCTGCTGGGCGCGCTGCTCGGCGGGCTGATCCTCAACCTGATGCCCTGCGTGTTTCCGGTGCTGGCCATCAAGGTGGTCGGCTTTGTGAACGAAACAAGCCGGGCGGCGCGCCTGGCCTCGGGGCTGGCCTACACCGCCGGCGTGGTGCTGTCGTTTCTGGCGCTCGGCGCCCTGCTGCTGGGCTTGCGGGCAGCGGGCGACCAGCTGGGCTGGGGCTTTCAGCTGCAAAGCCCGGCGGTGGTGGCCGCGCTGGCGGCGCTGTTCACCCTGCTCGGGCTGAACCTGGCCGGACTGTTCGAGTTCGGCAGCATCTTGCCCAGCCGGGTGATGAACCTGCAGGCGAAGAACCCGGCCGTCAATGCTTTTTTGTCGGGCGTGCTGGCCACGGCGATTGCCTCGCCCTGCACCGCGCCCTTCATGGGCGCGTCGCTCGGGTATGCGGTCGGCCTGCCGGCGGCGCAGGCGCTGGCGGTGTTCGGCGCGATCGGCGTCGGCATGGCGCTGCCCTACCTGGCGGCCAGCGCCGCGCCCGGCGTGGCCCGCCTGCTGCCCCGGCCCGGCGCCTGGATGGTGACGTTCAGGCAGCTGATGGCCTTTCCGATGTTTGCCACCGTCGCCTGGCTGGTCTGGGTGCTCGGCCAGCAAAGCGGCATCGACGGCGCCGGCGCGCTGCTGGCGCTCTTGGTGCTGCTGGCGCTGGCGGTCTGGTCGCTCGGCCTGCGCGGCGCGGCGCGGCCGGCCATCGCGGCGTTTTCCGTCGCGCTCAGCGCGCTGGCCGTCTGGGCCATCGGCCCGAACATTGTCAAGCCGGTGGCCGCGCCGGCAGCGCTGGCAGCGGCGCGCTGGCAGGACTGGCAGCCCGGCCGGGTCGAGCAGCTGACTGGGCAGGGGCAGAGCGTGTTCGTCGATTTCACCGCCGCCTGGTGCGTGACCTGCCAGTACAACAAAAAGGCCACGCTGGCCGATGCCGACATTCTGGCCGAAATGGACGCCAAGAATGTGGTGCTGCTGCGCGCCGACTGGACGCGCCGCGACCCGGCCGTCACCCAGGCACTGGCCGCGCTGGGCCGCAGCGGCGTGCCGGTTTACGTGTTTTACAAGGCCGGCCGCGCGCCGGTGGTATTGTCTGAAATCTTGTCCGTGCGCGACCTCAAGGCCGAACTGGCCAAACTGTGAGGCACGGCGGCCGCGCCTGAGCGCGCTGGCTGCGGCCAGCACGCGCCATCCACCGGAGTTGCCCGATGAAGCCTCTTGCCCTGCCCGAACGCATTGCCCGCATCCTGAACGACTGCCGCACCATTGCCGTCGTCGGCCTGTCGCCCAAGCCGCACCGCGCCAGTTTTGACGTGGCGCGCTACATGCAGGCCGCCGGCTACCGCATCATTCCGGTCAACCCGAACGCCACTGAAGTGCTCGGCGAAAAGGCTTACGCCACGCTGCAGGAAGCGGCGCAGCACGAAAAAATCGATTTGGTGAACTGCTTCAGGAACAGTGAGGACATTGCGCCGGTCGTTGATGAGGCGATTGCCATTGGCGCCAAAGCGGTCTGGATGCAGCTGGGCGTGAGCCATGCCGCCGCCGCCGCCAAAGCCGAAGCCGCCGGCCTGCTGGTGGTGCAGAACCACTGCCTCAAGATCGACCACCGGGTGCTGCTGTCCAGTGGTCTGATCACGCCCCCGGCGCAGGCGGCCGGGTCATGGGCTTGATCCTGGCTGCCTAGGCGCGCATGCGGCGCAGCACTGCCCTGCCGATTTCCTTGCCGGCGTTCACGCTGGTCCTGGTCCTGGTGCTGGCAGGCTGCGCCGGCCCGGCGCCCATCGAGCGCGGCGAGACGCAAATTGCGCCGATGCACCCCGCCGAGCTGGCCCAGTCCGACGTCAACCGCATGGCCACGCTCGGCATGCGCGACAACCTGGACAGCCTGCTGCGCATTGCCGACAAGCTCTACCGGCGCAACCCGTCCGAGTGGCGAAAAACCGGTGCCGCCAGCCGCGAAGTCGCCATGGCGCAGCTGCGCCTGTCGCTGGACAGCCCGGTGCCCTGGCCGGCATTGCAGGGCAAGCGCGACATTGCCGCGCTGTCGCTTGCGCTGCATGTCGACTTCACCGGCGACCGAGTTGCGGCTTTTGTCGCGGCCAGTGCCGACATGCTGGTGACCGCCCATGGCGGGCGAACGCGCGTGTACCTGGTGGACAGCCTGGACAACCAGCATGTCTACAACGCCGCGCGCAACATCGAAATCGCCGTCTGGCTGCTCTCGACCCGGCGCAATGCCGCAGGCCAGCCGCTGCTCCTGGCTGACGACATGTCTGGCCCGGAGCGCAACCTGAGCTTCGAGCGCGAATTCGGCAAGATCATCGGCCGGCTCGACCTGCTGGCCGAGGTTGCGACCGAGAAATACCGGCGCGCGGTGATCAGCTATGTGCAGAACTTTGTCGGCGGGACGTTTTTGCAGTTCTTGCCGGTGCGGTGATGGGATGCCTGGCGTTGCCGTCAAATTCACCCGGGGCACTTGTCCATCGAAAGCACATGACAAGCTCAATCGATCATTGAACCGAACTGAGCCGTTCAGCCATGCGTGTCTGCCAGCCCGGGCCGGTGGCCTTCCAGCGCTCGATCACATCGGCAGGCAGTCGGATGGAAAGCAGCTTGCGCGGATTGGTTGCGACGGGACGCCCCCCCCGATTGACCCGACCGCGCGCCAGCATGGCTTCGTCCAGTTCGGGCAAGTCGTCGTATTCGTCCTTTTGAACGACATGTGCATCAACCCGCGCCAAGTCAGACGTCAAGGAGCGGTGCAATGCGGGCTTTTTCGCGATCATTGGCTTTCCTCATACTGAAGACGTGACGATCCGCGCCACGCGGTGTGTATCCGATGACGATCAGCCGTCCAGCCAGCAGACCGAAACAGATGATTCGCTGTTCACCATAGTCCCTGCGGGTGTCTTCAATTTCAAGGGTGACACCCGCAAAAACTATTTCGGCGTCCGCAAAGTCCAGGCCCCGTTCCGCCAAAGCTTTGTCTCGCTTCGGTGGATCGAAGGTAACAGCCATGATGGTTATTGTAGTTACAAAAACCTTACTCTGCAGTGATTGCCTGTCTGCTAAGATTTAATCGTTTGACATAGTCGGCCTGCCGCAAGCAGGGCCGCTTGAAGGAAGATTAAGCCTCGCCGTAGCCGAACAAAAATGCGGCTTCAACATTGACATGATTTTGGCTCTCGAAGAAGGTGCTAAGGCGTTTCTTGACCTGCGCGTACGGTCTGGTGCCGTTTCCTTTCTGCGCATGTCGTTTGTTCGGAACGAGTAAGAATAAAAAGTCAGCATGTTCGCATATATGGCACTTCCATAGGTCAAGGAGATCCATGTTATTTGCTGTCGTTTTTCCGCGTTCTACTTCCAACAAAATTCCAGTAGTGCCTACCTGCATGTAGAAATCTGGCCGGAGTGCAGGGACGGGATACTGTTTAAATAAGTTCTTCTTCTCAGTAGCGAACCCTAGTTTTTCCGCACCTTGACAAACTATGGCTTGAATTTGTGTGCTTGTCGCTCCGTGTTTGTGCACGTCAGATATTGCGTTCTCAATTGCAGGGGTCCTGAGGAACTGAGCGAAGTCCTCCGCAATGGAGGAGACTTCGATAAAGACATTCACATCGCGTTGGTTCAACTTCTTCAAGACATGGTGCTCAATCGGCATTTGTACGGCCCTGACTTGACATATCCCGCAAGGTGTCACAACACAACATGACAACCTCGCCTAGAAAAACTGTCATTCACTTTTCCTTTGTTGAATAGTTAGCTACATTAAAAGTAGCAGCAAGCTAAGCGATTTTCAATAATTGCATCAATACAAGTTCATGCCGAGTCTTGGTCAAACGCTGTGGTTTCGATATTCCTGATGGTAGAGCCGAATTGCCTTGACCCGCCCACATCACCAGAGACAGCAGCCCTGCATGTCGTGCATGCAGGTACTACAAGTCAGGGGCGGTTTTTCGCTGTAGGCCTACCTGAAAGCGCCGTATACATTCCTGTGATCGGTCCGCTGACAATAATCCCATCCCCATTCCCCCCATCACTTCAACACACGCCATGCCCCAAAACTACCTCCCAAAGGTCAAGAGCCAGTACGAAGCCATGCCCTACCCGCCGTGCAACCCACTGGACGACCACAAGCGCCTGGTGCTGACCTGGCTGGAAGACCTGCCGATGATCAACCACT
>JACMQR010000288.1 GCA_014376885.1 Polaromonas sp. | reverse complement strand
GCTCGACGCCTGCACCGACGCCAGCCAGGCGATCGCCAGCCGGCGCAAGGTGACGGTTTTAAGCGGCGATCTACGCAATGTCGGCGCTGCCCGGGCCTTGGGTGCTGCGCACTGCCTGGCGCGCAAGGCGCGCTGGCTGGCTTTTACCGACGCCGACACGGAGGTGGCTCCCGACTGGCTGGCCGGCCAGCTGGAGCAGGGCTGCGATGCGGTGTGCGGCACCGTCCATGTCGTGGACTGGGAGGACCATGCGCATGCCACGCGGCAGCACTTTGCAGCCCGCTACACCGACCTTGACGGCCATCGCCATGTCCATGGCGCCAACCTGGGGGTCAGCGCTGCGGCCTACCGGCTGGCTGGTGGTTTTTTGCCGTTGGCCTGCAGCGAAGACGTGGCACTGGTGCAAGCCCTGCAGCGGTGCGGCGCGTCCATTGCCTGGTCGGCGGCGCCCCGCGTTGTCACCAGCGCCCGCAAGGATTTTCGCTGCGCGGGCGGGTTCGGCGCGACACTGCTTCGAATGCAGGCCGAAGGGGGTTTTGCGGCCACCGGTGCTTCATGCTGAACCCTACTCCACAACCGGCCAAGGGCAGCGCCGCCGCGCAGCGCCAGGCGCTGCTGCACCATGCATCGGCGGCTGCGACCGAGCCCGGCGGCCTGGCTGATTTGTTCAGGCAGCTGTGCAGCGGTTCGCTGGCCGACCTGCCGCAGCCCGGATCAGGCCAGACGCTGGCGCGCTGGCGCGCCTTGTCCGATGTGGCCGCGCATGACCTGTCGCTGGTCAAGCTGTTTGAGGGGCATACCGATGCGCTGGCCATCCACCGCGAGCTGTGCCCCGCCGACCTGCCTGCGCCGGGCACCACCTGGGGCGTTTGGGCGGCGGAGTCGCCAGAGGCGCGGCTGCGGGTGAGCTGGGACGCGGCAAACAGCGCCGTGATCCACGGCCGCAAAAGCTGGTGCTCCGGCGCAAAAATTTTGTCGCATGCCCTGGTCACCGCCTGGGATGGGGACGGCGGCGGCCCGTGGCTGGTGGCCCTCAAGCTCGACCAGCCGGGCGTGCGGGTGACCGGCCAGGGCTGGCAGGCGGTCGGCATGGCGGGCAGCGACAGTGTCGATGTCGAGTTCAATGGCGCTGCCGGCCAGGCGCTGGGCAGCGCCGGCAGCTACCTGGTTCGGCCCGGCTTTTGGCACGGCGGCGCCGGCATTGCCGCCTGCTGGTACGGCGGCGCGCTGGCGCTGGCGCAAACCTTGCGCCGGGCGCTGGCTGGGCCGGAAAACTCGCCCAAAACCCCGCCCAGCGTCATTCGCGCCATTGCGCTGGGCCGGGTCGATGTGGCTTTGGCGTCAACGGCTGCCCTGCTGCGCCAGGCTGCCTGCTGGATTGACCAGCATCCGCAGGACGATGCCCGGCCGGTGGCGCTGCGCGTCAGGCTGAGCGCCGAGCAGTGCGCCGGCGCTGTCATGCAGCAAGTCGGGCAGGCGCTGGGTGCCGGCCCGTTTTGCCGGGATGCGGTGTTTGCCCGCCGGGCCGCCGACCTGCCGGTGTTTCTCCGGCAAAGCGGCGCTGACCGGGATTTCCAGGCGCTGGGCGAACACGGCGCTACAAAGGGAGATGAGGCATGGAGCCTGTGAGCGCCGCATCCCGCGTGATCCAGGGCCAGGGCACCTGCGAAGCGCAGTGGCAGGCCTGGCCAGCGCTGCATGCCCTGCCGCAAATCGGCCTGGCCGGCCTTGTGCCGGTTGGTGTGCGCGCGGTCATCGTGGCGCCCCATCCGGACGACGAGGTGCTGGCCTCGGGCGGCCTGATCGCCATGCTGGCGGCCAGGGGAGACCCGCCGCTGGTGATCGGCGTGACCGATGGCGATGCCAGCCATCCCGGCTCGACCCGCTGGTCGCCCGAAGAGCTGGCGGCGTTTCGCCATGAAGAAGCCCTCACCGGCCTGGGCCGGCTGGGCATCGAGCCGCAAAACTACCTGCGCCTGTCCCTGCCCGATGGCCGGGTGCAGGCCCACCACGCCCAATTGGTCGAGTCGCTCGTTCGGGTCCTTCGCGCGGGTGACGCGGTGCTGTCGACCTGGGCGGCGGACGGCCATCCGGACCATGAGGCCACCGCCCTGGCCGTGTCCGTCGCCTGCGCCGCCGCACGCTGCCCGCATTGGCAGTCGCCGGTCTGGTTGTGGCACTGGGCAGCGCCTGGCGACCGCCGTGTGCCGTGGGCGCAGCTGCGCCGGCTGCGCCTGACGCCCGATGCGCAGCGCCGCAAGCACCTGGCCGTGCAGGCGCATGCCAGCCAGCTGACGGCCCAGGACAACGGCGCGCCGCCGGTGCTGGCGCCGTCTGCCGTGCAGCGCCTGCTGCGTCCGTTCGAATACTTCTTCATGCCGCTGCCGGGCCGCCGGGCCGGTGCTGGGGAGAGCGGCGCTTGAACCCGGTCCAGGACACGTTCGGGCGCGTGTATGCGGCCAGCGACGACCCGTGGGGATTCCGCACGTCCTGGTATGAAGCCAGAAAACGCGCTGTCCTGCTGTCCTGCCTGCCCCGCCAGCGCTACCGCAGCGGCTATGAGCCGGGTTGCTCCAACGGCGAGCTGGCCGCAGCCCTGGCGCCGCGCTGTGAACGGCTGCTGGTGTCCGACGGTGTGCCGGCCGCCGTCGCCCTGGCGCGCATCCGCCTGGCAGGCATGGCGCATGTCGAGGTGGTCCAGGAATGGGTGCCGCACGACTGGCGCTGCGGCGCCTACGACCTGATCGTCATTGGCGAGCTGGGCTTTTACCTGTCTGCCGATGCCATGCAGGACCTGGCGGCGTGCGTCAAGCGTTCGCTAAGCGCTGACGGGACGGTCGTGGCCTGCCACTGGCGGCATGCGGTCAGGGGGTATCCGCTGGACGGCGCCGCCGTGCACCGGATGCTTGAGGCGCAGCTGGGTTTGGCGCGGCTGGTGCATCACGAAGAAGCCGACTTCGTGCTCGATGTCTGGTGCGCCGACGCCCAATCGGTCGCGCAGCGTGAAGGCCTGCACGGCGAGCTTTGACAGCCAGGGGCGGGCGCCCGCATCGGTCAGTTTGGAAAAGGTGCACGTTATGGATTTCATGAACCTGCTGCAGTGGCCGGCGATGGCTGTGACGGTGGTCGCTGCCTGGTATGTCGCCTCCAGCCACAAGGGCAAGCGCAACTGGGGCTTTTGGCTGTTTCTGGTCAGCAATGCCCTGTGGATCGCCTGGGGGCTCTACAGCAGCGCGCCGGCGCTGGTCACCTTGCAGGTTTGTCTGGCGGCGCTGAACATTCGCGGCGCCCTGAAAGCCCAGCCCTGAGCGGGGGCCGGTCCGCGCCACACCAGGCGGGATCTTTGTTATTGCTGTAGTTGCTATGGTTACGATAGCTGCTTGCAACCGCCGGACAAGCACTACCGGCCTGTCTGATGTATATTTTTGGCGGTCAGCCCGGTGGCAGGCGCTGGCCCGCCTTGCTGCGCTGGGACGCGGTCTTTTCAGATGATTTCTGGCAAACGGCTCAGTCGCCCATCACCAGGCCTTCACGCCTGGGGTCGGCGCCGCCCAGCCACACCGGCATGCCATGCGCCTGGCCCCGGGTGATGGCCTGCAGGCCGCTGGTCATGGCCTGCAGGCGCACTTCGGCGCCGCGCGCCCGCAAGGCCGCCACCGTGGCCGGCGCAAAGCGCCCTTCCTCCAACAGGGTCGGGCCGTTCAGCGAGGCAAAGTTGGGCAGGTCGATGGCCTGCTGCGGGGTCAAGCCCCAGTTCAGCACGCCGTACAGGGCCTTGGCGGTGAAATGGACGATCAGCGCGCCACCCGGGCTGCCGCCGCTCATGACCAGCTGGCCGCTGGACTTGTCGAACACCAGCGTGGGCGCCATCGACGAGCGCGGCCGCTTGCCGGCCTGCACCCGGTTGGCCACCGGCTTGCCTTCGGCATCGCTGGGGGAAAAGCTGAAGTCGGTCAGCTCGTTGTTGAGCAAAAAGCCACCCGCCTGGCCCGTGCCGCCATCGGTCATCAGGCGCGAGCCGAACTGGTCTTCGATCGTCGTCGTCATGGCAAGGGCGTTGCCAAAGCTGTCAACGATGCTGATATGTGACGTGCCGTGCTCGACCTGCTCGGGCATCGGCGCATAGGCTGCCTGGACAGCGCCGGGAACGCCGGGCTTGGCCGTCTTCATGCTCGGGCCGGCGGGCTGGATCAGCAGGGCGCGCTGGCTCAGGTAG
>JACMQR010000037.1 GCA_014376885.1 Polaromonas sp. | reverse complement strand
TTCGTTTGCCAACCCAAGGACCGCCATGTTTTCATCGCCCGCCGAAATCACCCCGCAAATCACCATTGGCCACTATGTGAACGGCGCTGCCGTCATGCCGGCTGCCGGGCGCAGCCAGAATGTGTTCAACCCGGCAACCGGGGCGGTCACCGGCCAGGTGGCGCTGGGCAGCGCGCTTGACGTCGATGCGGCCGTCGCTGCCGCCCAGGCCGCCTTTCCGGCCTGGGCCGACATGCCGCCGATTCGCCGCGCCCGGGTGATGTTCAAGTTCCTCGAACTGCTCAACAAGAACAAAGACGCGCTGGCCCACCTGATCACCGCCGAGCACGGCAAGGTGTTCACCGACGCGCAGGGCGAGGTGTCGCGCGGCATCGACATTGTCGAATTCGCCTGCGGCATGCCGCAGCTGCTCAAGGGCGACTTCACCGACCAGGTGTCCACCGGCATCGACAACTGGACATTGCGCCAGCCGCTGGGCGTGGTGGCCGGCATCACGCCGTTCAACTTTCCGGTGATGGTGCCGATGTGGATGTTCCCGGTGGCGATTGCGGCGGGCAACTGCTTTGTGCTCAAGCCCAGCCCGATCGACCCGAGCGCCAGCCTGTTCATGGCCGACCTGTTCAAGCAGGCCGGGCTGCCCAACGGCGTGTTCAACGTCGTGCAGGGCGACAAGGAAGCGGTCGATGCGCTCTTGGTGCATCCGGACGTCAAGGCGGTGTCGTTTGTCGGCTCGACGCCGATTGCCAACACCATCTATGAAACTGGCGCGCGCCACGGCAAGCGCGTGCAGGCGCTGGGCGGCGCCAAGAACCACATGGTCGTCATGCCCGACGCCGACCTGGAGCAGGCGGTCGATGCACTGATCGGCGCGGGCTATGGCTCGGCCGGCGAGCGCTGCATGGCGATTTCGGTGGCGGTGCTGGTCGGCAACGTCGCTGAAAAACTGATTCCGATGCTCAAGGCCCGTGCCGAAACCCTGGTCATCAAGAACGGCGTGCACCTGGACGCAGAAATGGGCCCGATCGTCACCAGCATCGCCCACCAGCGCATCACCGGCTACATCGACCTCGGCGTGCAAGAGGGCGCCGAACTGCTGGTCGATGGCCGCACCTTCACTGGCGCGCATGCCGGCGAAGGCTGTGAAAACGGTTATTGGATGGGCGGCACGCTGTTCGACCATGTCACGCCCGACATGCGCATCTACAAGGAAGAAATTTTCGGCCCGGTGCTCGGCTGCGTGCGGGTTGCGGACCTGAAGGAAGCGGTGGACCTGATCAACGCCCACGAGTTCGGCAACGGCGTTTCCTGCTTCACGCGCGACGGCCATGTGGCGCGCGAATTTTCCCGCCGCATCCAGGTCGGCATGGTCGGCATCAACGTGCCGATTCCGGTGCCGATGGCCTGGCACGGCTTTGGCGGCTGGAAGAAAAGCCTGTTCGGCGACATGCATGCCTATGGGGAGGAAGGCGTGCGCTTTTACACCAAGCAAAAGTCCATCATGCAGCGCTGGCCGGAAAGCATCGGCAAGGGCGCCGAGTTTGTGATGCCGACAGCGAAGTAACAAGCCCGGAGCCCCCGGGGCGCCGAGTTGACCCTACAGCGCCATGTCGCGCAGCGCCTGCGCGACGGCCTGCGGCGCTTCAAGTGGCGGCAGATGCCCGCAGCCTGGCAGCAGGCGCAGGCGTGCCTGTGGCAGTCGCGTCATGACTTCGCGCTTGATCACGGCGGTCGGTATGTTGGTGTCAAGCATGCCCGAAAGCACCTGAACCGGAACGCTGATCTGCGCGATTCGGTCCTGGACAGATTCGCAACTGCCTGACGCCAGCCACCATCGCCAGGCGGCCGGCGAAGTGCGCAGCCGGTCATCAATCACCTGCTGGACAAGCGCATGCGGCAGTGGCTGGCCACAACTCTTGCGCGCGGCGCGGCATGCTGCCGTGCGGCTGGTCTGGCAGGCCAGCAGGCAGGCGCGTTCCGATGCCTCGATCGGCTCGGGTGTGGGCGGCGAAGGCGCCAGCAACATCAGGTGCGACAAACCCGGGGGCTGCCGAGCTGCCGCCACCAGCGCAATTTTTCCGCCCATCGAGTGCCCGACCAGTCCAAAACGCTCAATCGCCAGGGCGCTCACCAGGGCGAGCACCTCGTCAGCGGCATCGTTCACGCTGTACGAATCCGTGACTGTGTCAGAGTTGCCAAAGCCCCGTAAATCCGGCATCACGCAGCGCCAGCGGTCTGCAAGCAATGCTGCCACCTGCGTCCAAGCCCGGCCCGAACCGCCAAAATAGTGAAGAAACACCCAGGCCTGCGGTCCGCTGCCGCACTCGGTGACATGCAGCAGGGCATCACCGATGCGGTACTTCATCGCTGTTACGTCGCTCACACGTCGGTTTTGAGCACCGCCTGCCGGCCGGTGATCTGGAAAATATCGCCATGCGGCACGATGGCGATCTTGCCGAAGGCCGCCAGCAACTGGCGATAGGCCGCGGCCACCGGCCGTGGCTGCCGGTCAAGATCGTAGAGTCCGCAGGCATTGACGTTGCCGCGTTTTTCCGCCAGACCGGTGTCCCAGTCGATCTGGTCGGTCAGGCTGTACCAGGTAAAGCCCAGCACCGGCACGCCATCGGCGCGCATGCGCAGCACATTGACCCACTGCTTCCAGAGCCAGTTGGGCGCCAGATCGGCGTCAAACTCGTTGGTTTCCGTGTGCATCACCGGCTTTTTATAGCGGTCGTAGTATTGCCGGGTGATCTGGTACCAGCCCAGAACATCCTCGCAGGAGGCGGTCGAGCCGTCGGGCAGCAACATCGTCTCGTTGCGGCCGTAATAGTCATTGCCCATGACCTGGTAGCCGGGCGGTTCACCGCGCATGTTCCAGGCGTATTCCTCGCGCGTCAAGCCGTTGTCCAGCATGTAGCACATCACGTCTGCATCCGGCGGATGCGAGTACAGCAGGTCAAGCGCCAGAAAGCGCAGCTGGTTGTCCCGGGCAATCAGCGGCGATTTTTCAGCGCAGGCTTCATGCAGGTATTCGGCACTCTCGCTTTGCACGATCACGGCGTCGGGGCGCTGCCGGGCAATCGCGTGGCAGGCCAGCGTGTTGGCGGCCACCAGGTGCTTGAGCGCCGTGACGAAGCCCTTGCCCGACTTCAGCTGCTCGTTCCATTTGCCCTCCTTGCCGCTGAACTTGGCGCACACATAAATCTCGTTGACTGGTGTGTAAAAGCGCACCCACGGATAACGTTTTGCCACCGCGCCTGCGTAGGCGGCAAAGCGCACCGGCAGTTCTGGATTCTGGAAGTTGCCGAGCCAGTCGGGCACGCCGAAATGCAGCAGGTCAAGAATCGGCGTGATGCCCAGGCGCTTGATCTCGTGCATGACCTCGTCGGCAAAGCTCCAGTCGTACTTGCCGATGCCGAGATGCACCGTGTGATAGGGCAAGCCGTAGCGCAATACCTTCAAGCCGAGGGACTTGACCAGCTGCAAATCCTTGCGCCAATGGGTGTAGTGACCGCATTCATCGAGCATGTCGCGGCGCATGCGGCCGTGTGCGATGGTGGGGTACGAGCACTCGATGCCAGTCGCGAACATGAAGTTGCGCGGGCTCCTTGTGGGCAGCCCGCTGCCATCGGCGCCGCTGGCGCCGCCGTGGCGGTCGCCTTCTGCCTCGCCATTTTTGTGTTCACGCTCGATGACCGCCAGAAAACTTTCTTTTTTAGCCATTCCTGTTCCTAACTTCTGGCTGGTCCGGCAGCTGGTGCGAGAAAACGGTCTGCAGTGCGCAAGGCCAGCGCCATGATGGTGAGCGCCGGGTTGGCCGCCAGTGCGCTGGGAAACGTCGAGTTGTCCGAAACATACAGGTTGGGCACGCCGAACGCACGTCCGTCGGCGTTCACCACGGCATCTGCTGCAGCGCTTCCCATGCGGCAGGTGCCGATCGTGTGCGCATGGCGCTGAAAAGCCCACACATCGCTGGCTCCTGCTGCATCCCAGAGGGCGCGCATCAGCGTTTCGGCATGCGCTGTCAGGCGCTGCTCGTTGGGACCCGCACTGAAATGGATGCGCGGCTTGGGCAGCCCGTGCTTGTCAAGCTCATCGGACAACTCCAGGAAATTGCCTGGCGAAGGGAGGCACTCGCCCAGAATGTCAATGCCGGCGGTATGGTTGTAGCCGCGCATGCAGTCGTGCAGCGCATTGCCCCACAGGCCCCGGCCGCGCGCGACCTGGTCCGCATAGGTCAAGGGCATCGCGCCAATGCTTTGCAGCAGGTAGCCGCCGGCAAAATCCGCGTCTGCCGGCCGATGGGTGTCCTCGGAGATCAGTCCGCCCGGAATGCCTTTGTAGGGACGCACATCCTCTTCAAAGCGACCCCAGACTTGCATGCCGGTATGGGCCATGAAGTTACGCCCCACCTGCCCGCTGGCGTTGGCCAGGCCGTTCAGCAGCAGCAGGCGCGGCGTTTCGACGCTGCCTGCGCACACAAACAGATGTCGGCAGCGCTGCCGTTGCTCTTGACCGTTGCAGGTATACACCACGCCAGTGACCTGACCTGCGGCGTTGGTCTCGATGCGGGTGGCAAAGCTGAGCGGCCGGAGTTCTGCGCCGGCAAGCAGCGCCAGCGGCACGAACGTCACATCCATGCTGGCCTTGGCGCCGGTGCTGCAACCGGCCTGGCAAAAACCGCGGTTCGTGCAGGCGGCCCGCCAGCCGATGCCCGGCTGAAAGTAGCGCTGCGACAGAGCGGCGTTGGCTGCGGGCGAGGTTTTGATGCCCAACTGCGAGCAGGCCCGCTGCATCAGCTGCGCGGCCCCGTTCAGCGGCAATGGCGGCAGCGGGTACGGCCTGCGCCGGGGCGGGCCCCAGGGGTAGGGAGACGGGCCTGAAACGCCGAGCAGCGCTTCCAGCTCGTCATAGTAGGGCTCCAGGTCGGCATAGGCCAGCGGCCAGTCAGTGCCCACGCCAAATTCGCTGCGAAGCCGAAAATCGTCGGGCTGTGGCCGGGGTACATAGGCGGTGTAGTGCAGTGTCGAGCCGCCGACCCCGGTGCCCGAATTGTTGGCGCCAAAGGCAATCGGATCGCTGCCTGCGCTGAGGCGTTCATGGTCCCAGAACAGCTTGTGCTGGGCCAGCTCATCGGTGGCAAAGTCCCGTGACGCGTCGAACAGCGGCCCGGCTTCCAGCGCCACCACCGACAGGCCCGCCTGCGCCAGCCGGGCCATCAGCGGCGCGCCGCCCGCGCCAGTGCCGATGACCAGCGCATCGACCGCCTCCGTCAGCGCGTATTGGCGCATCGGTGGCAGGGTCGATATTGGCTCAGTCATGCAATCCTAGATTTGTTGCTGCTCACCGGCCGCGGCTCCCGTGCTTCCAGCTCATCCAAGCCAATGGCCTGCCAGCCGGGCGCATCAGCCATGCCCGCGTAGCCGATGCTTTCCTGCGCCAGCGGATGGGCGTAGCAAGCCTGGACAGCCGCCGCCAGTAAATCTTCAAAAAAACGGGCGGCGGGTAGTGTCTGCCAGACGCTGCCCGGCGCATTGCCCGCCTGGACAGCGCGCAACACGCTGTCCTGCTGCCCCGCCTCCAACTGGCAAAACGGCGCACCGAACAGCGCACACGCACTCTGGTCCATGCCTTGCAGGCCTTGCGGGTAGGCCAGGGCGTCGGGCGGCATGGCGTCGTAACGCCAGCCATCGCCGATCCCGTCGGCCAGCGTCCGGTCAATCGTGCCGGCAATGTCGAGCCACTGGACACCCTCGATGGGGGGGGTCAGGCGAGCGCATATGGCGCTCAGCATTGCGAAAGAAGACCGGTCAAAAAAGCGCGGCGCAACGGTCACCGGCTGCGCCAGTCGCGCCTGCAGCGCCCGGCGTGTGGGCGGTGTCACCGAGGCGGTTTCCAGCAAGGCCAGGACGGTGCCTGCGGGGTAGGAGGGCGCGGCCATGGCCCGGGTCAGCTGCCAGAGAGCTTGCCGCCGGTCACTTCCACCAGAGCGCCGGTCATGAAGCTGCCATCGCTGGAGGCCAGCAGCACGTAAGCGGGTGCCAGCTCTTCAGGTTGCCCGGGCCGGCCCAGCGCGACTTCATGGCCGAAATTCTCAATTTCATTTTCTGGCATGGTGGCCGGAATGGCCGGCGTCCAGACCGGGCCAGGCACCACGGCATTGACCCGGATGTTGCGCTTGCCCAAATTGAGCGCCAGTGCTTTCGTGAACGCATGAATCGCGCCTTTGGTGGCGCAGTAAGGCACCAGCAACGGATTGCCGACCAGGCCGATGATGCTTCCGGTGTTGATGATCGACGAGCCGCTCTTGAGGTGCGCCAGCGCTGCCTGGGCCATGAACATGTAACCGAAAATATTCGTCTCGACGGTGCGCCGGATGTCGTCCTCGCTCACATCCTCGAACTTCTCCACCGCCATCTGGTAGGCCGCGTTGTTCACCAGGATATCGAGCCTGCCAAAGGTGTCCACTGTGGTTTTAACAGCGGCGCGGCATTGGTCGCTGAAACGCACGTCAGCCCGGATCGGCTGACACTGCCCGCCCTTTGCGCCAACAAGACGTTGTGTCTCGTTCGCATCGCCATCGTTTTCGTTGTAGACGATGGCCACCTGCGCACCTTCCATGGCAAAGGCAATGGCCACTGCCCGGCCAATGCCCGAGTCGCCGCCGGTAATCAGGGCGACCTTGCCCTTGAGCTTGCCGGCAGCCCGGTAGTTCGACAGGTCGCTGTCGGGCTGCTGCAGCATGTCGGACTGTTTGGCCGGAAACGGCAGTTTCTGGATTTCGATATCTTTGGCCATCGGGCGAGGTTCTGTGCTCATGAAGATTCCTTGAAAAATGGGCAAGTAAAACCGTCACAACGTTGCTGACGCCAGAACATGGCCCGTTGCAATGCGGAAATTTTCAAAGCCAGCTAAAAGATCTCGCAACGGCAAATGCATTTGGAGGCCGCGCGATGAAATAACGCCAAAGCCGCATGCACCGGATTGCTGACCCAGCGATGAATGCAAAAGAGCTGTCGTTGCACCGCCCATAAGTAACTCGGGCAGGGCACAAGCCATGTATTCCGGCTCCATGGCCGGCTGTGCAAGCGACTGGGACAGCTTCAAAAAAGTGCCCAGCATGACAGCGCCGCCCATGAATGTCGGAACGTCACGGGTTGCCTTGAACAAGGCTGCCAATGGTTTTTCAGTGCATCGCGCATGAAAAAATGCTGAATCAATTGAAATTTTGCCCGCACTAGGAAGCGACTGTTAGGTAGAAAAGACAAAATTAACCCATGTGCATTTCGCAAGGCAAGTCATCTGTCGCAGCTTCCTGTAGGACGCGGGCGCTCAGCAAGCTGAGGCAGCAGCTTCTGCACAGCGACGCAGCAATGAACAGCCAAGGGTATAAAAAATTGGGGCTTGAATTGCAACCCATTGGAAAAGTATGAATGGCACCTGGCTTATTCAAGAAAATCTCATGTAAGCTGCCCATTGCAGAAAATGTCGCAAAAAGTTGCCGGCAGTCCGCCCCCCAAACAAATACAAAGAGGAAACCCCATGCTGATTGGGATACCCGCCGAAATCACGGCTGGCGAAACACGCGTCGCCATCACGCCCGAAACGGCCAAAAAGCTCAAGGCCCAGGGCCACACGATCCGCATCCAGTCGGGTGCCGGCGTGGCCGCCAGTGTTCCGGACAGCGCCTACCAAACGGTTGGCGCCGAGATCACCGATGCGGCCGGTGCCTATGCGGCCGACATCGTGCTCAAGGTGCGCTGCCCGGAGGACGGCGAATTGGTGCACACCCGGCCCGCCAGCGTTATCGTCGGCATGCTTAACCCGTTCGACGCTGCCGGGCTGCAGCGCCTGGCAGCGGCCCAGCTGACCTCGTTTTCGCTGGAGGCCGCGCCGCGCTCCAGCCGTGCCCAGAGCATGGACGTGCTGTCGTCCCAGGCCAACATCGCCGGCTACAAGGCGGTCATGATGGCGGCGGATGCCTACCAGCGCTTTTTCCCGATGCTGATGACCGCTGCCGGCACCGTCAAGGCCGCCCGGGTGGTGATTCTCGGCGTCGGCGTGGCCGGGTTGCAGGCGATTGCCACGGCCAAGCGCCTGGGTGCGGTGATCGAGGCGAGCGACGTGCGCCCGAGCGTCAAGGAGCAGGTCGAGTCGCTGGGCGGCAAGTTCATCGACGTGCCCTACGAGACCGACGAGGAACGCGAAGCGGCTGTCGGCGTGGGTGGTTATGCCAAACCCATGCCGCCGAGCTGGATGGCGCGGCAAAAGATTGAAGTCGCCAAGCGCGTGGCCCAGGCCGACATCGTCATCACCACCGCCTTGATCCCGGGCCGCCCAGCGCCGGTGCTGGTCACCGAGGAAATGGTCATGGCCATGAAGCCCGGCAGCGTGATCGTCGACCTGGCCGCCGCGCAGGGCGGCAACTGCCCGCTGACCGAGGCGGACAAGACCGTCGTCAAGCATGGCGTGACGCTGATCGGCCATACCAACATCCCGGCGCTGGTGGCGGCCGATGCCAGCGCGCTGTATGCGCGCAACCTGTTTGATTTCCTCAAGCTCATCATCACCAAGGAAGGCGCGCTCAAGGTCGACCTGGAAGACGACATCGTGGCCGCCTGCCTGATGACCCAGGACGGCGAAGTCAAGCGCAAATAAGCCGGACCGGGCTTGGCGCTTTGTTTGCCAAATCCCGGCTCAAGCCTCGCAAACCCCTCACCCGCAAGGAAAAAAATCATGGACGCCGTGTCCCCCACCCTCATCAACCTGATCATCTTCGTGCTGGCCATCTATGTCGGCTACCACGTCGTCTGGACCGTCACGCCCGCGCTGCACACGCCGCTCATGGCCGTGACCAACGCCATTTCGGCGATTGTCATCGTCGGCGCCATGCTGGCGGCCGCGCTGACCGAAACCACGCTGGGCCGCACCATGGGCGTGCTGGCCGTGGCGCTGGCCGCCGTGAATGTCTTTGGCGGCTTTCTGGTCACGCGCCGGATGCTCGAGATGTTCCGCAAGAAGGAAAAGAAAATCGTGCCCCACGCCGAAGGAGCCGCCAAATGAGCATGAACCTCGTCACGCTGCTGTACCTGGTGGCTTCGGTATTTTTCATCCAGGCCTTGAAGGGCCTGTCGCACCCGACGACTTCGCTGCGCGGCAACCTGTTCGGCATGGTCGGCATGGGCATTGCCATCCTGACCACCGGCGCCTTGATTGTCGAAATTTCCGGCGGCAAGGCCCAGGGCATGGTCTATGTGCTCGGCGCGCTGGTGGTGGGCGGTGCGGCCGGCACCCTGATGGCCAAGCGCGTCGAGATGACCAAGATGCCCGAGCTGGTGGCCTTCATGCACAGCATGATCGGCCTGGCAGCGGTGTTCATCGCCGTCGCGGCGGTGGCCGAGCCGTATGCCTTCAACATCGTCGCCAAGGGCCTGCCGATTCCAGCCGGCAACCGGCTCGAGTTGTTTCTCGGCGCGGCGATTGGCGCCATCACCTTCAGCGGCTCGGTGATTGCCTTTGGCAAGCTCTCTGGCAAGTACAAGTTCCGCCTGTTCCAGGGCGCGCCGGTGTCGTTTCCCGGCCAGCACAAGCTCAACCTGGTGCTTGGCCTGATCACTGTGGCGCTGGGCATTGCCTTCACGCTGACCGGCAGCTGGGCGGCATTTTTCGCCATGCTGGCTCTGTCCTTCGTGATGGGCGTTTTGATCATCATTCCAATTGGCGGCGCCGACATGCCGGTGGTGGTGTCGATGCTCAACAGCTACTCGGGCTGGGCGGCGGCGGGCATCGGCTTTTCGCTGAACAACTCGATGCTGATCATTGCCGGCTCGCTGGTCGGCTCGTCCGGCGCGATCCTGAGCTACATCATGTGCAAGGCGATGAACCGGTCGTTTTTCAACGTCATCGGCGGCGGCTTTGGTGGCGAAGCAGCCACGGCGGCGACGGGCTCGAAAGAGCAGCGGCCGGTCAAGTCGGGCTCGGCCGATGACGCGGCCTTCATCCTGGGCAATGCCGAAACCGTCATCATCGTGCCGGGCTACGGCCTGGCGGTGGCGCGGGCGCAGCATTCGGTCAAGGAACTGGCGCAAAAGCTCACTGAAAAAGGCATCAAGGTCAAGTACGCGATTCACCCGGTCGCCGGCCGCATGCCGGGCCACATGAACGTGCTGCTGGCCGAGGCCGAGGTGCCCTACGACCAGGTGTTCGAGATGGAGGACATCAATGCCGAATTCGGCCAGGCCGACGTGGCCATCATCCTGGGCGCCAACGACGTGGTGAACCCGGCCGCGCATGTCAAGGGCAGCGCGATCTACGGCATGCCGATCCTGGAGGCCTACAAGGCCAAGACCGTCATCGTCAACAAGCGCTCCATGGCGGCCGGTTATGCCGGCCTGGACAACGAGCTGTTCTACATGGACAAGACCATGATGGTCTTCGGCGACGCCAAGAAAATCATCGAAGACATGGGCAAGGCGATTGAATAAGCCGCAGTCCAGCGGTCAGGGTGGCCGCCGGCCGTTCTGCGGCAGCCCGATTGGTCCGCGAATTTTCAGAAGCGGGCTGTTTCCTAGGGGAAAACGCAATAGCCGCGTGCTTTGTTATCCGTGAAAATTCCGGAGGTAAGCAAAAGCAAAAGCAACAGCAACGGAGGCGAAAAGCATGAATGCAGTGGTGAACGCAAGGGAAATCGACCGTCCTTGGCTCAAGGCCTATCCGGCAGGCGTTCCCGCCGATATCGATGCGTCGGGCTATCCATCGCTCGTGGCCCTCATGGAAGAGAGCTTTAAAAAATACAAAGACCGTGTGGCCTACAGCTTCATGGGCAAGGAAATCACCTTTGGCGAGACCGACAGCCTGTCGCTGGCCTTTGGTGCCTACCTGCAGGGCCTGGGCCTGTCCAAGGGCGACCGGGTCGCCATCATGATGCCCAACGTGCCGCAGTATCCAGTGGCCGTGGCGGCCATCTTGCGTGCCGGCTTTGTGGTGGTCAATGTCAACCCGCTCTACACGCCGCGCGAACTCGAACACCAGCTCAAGGATTCAGGCGCCAAGGCCATTGTCATCGTTGAAAATTTTGCCAGCACGCTCGAGCAGTGCCTGTCCAATACACCGGTCAAGCACATCGTGCTGTGCGCCATGGGCGACCAGCTGGGGCTGGTCAAGGGCGCGCTGGTCAACTATGTCGTGCGCAGCGTCAAGAAAATGGTGCCGCCCTTCAATCTGCCGGGCGCCGTGCGGTTCAATGACGCCCTGGCGCAAGGCATGCGCGGCGCGCTCAAGCGACCGAATATCAAGCCCGACGACATTGCCGTGCTGCAGTACACCGGCGGCACGACCGGTGTTTCCAAGGGAGCGGTGCTGCTGCATTGCAATGTGATCGCCAATGTGCTGCAGTCCGAAGCCTGGAACACCCCGGCCATGGCCAGCCTTCCCGCGGCCGAGCAACTCACCTATGTCTGCGCCCTGCCGCTTTACCATATTTTTGCCTTCACGGTCAATATGATGCTGGGCATGCGCACCGGCGGAAAAAACATCCTGATTCCCAACCCGCGTGACTTTCCAGCGGTGCTCAAGGAGCTGGCCAAGCACAAGGTGCACAGTTTTCCGGCGGTGAACACGCTGTTCAACGGGCTGGCCAACCATCCGGACTTCAACACGGTGGACTGGTCGCACCTGAAAATCTCGCTGGGCGGCGGCATGGCGGTGCAAAGCGCGGTGGCCAAGCTGTGGCTGCAAAAGACCGGCTGCCCGATCTGCGAAGGCTACGGCCTGTCGGAAACCTCGCCATCGGCCAGCTGCAACCCGACCAACAGCAAAGCCTTCACCGGCACCATCGGCGTGCCGATTCCGGGCACCTATTTCAAGCTGCTCGACGACGACGGCCGCGAGGTGGCGCCGGGCAAGCCCGGGGAAATTGCCATCAAGGGCCCGCAGGTCATGGCCGGCTATTGGCAGCGGCCCGATGAAACCGACAAGGTCATGACGCCCGACGGCTACTTCAAGTCGGGCGATATCGGCATCGTCGACGAAAACGGCTTTTACAAGATCATCGACCGCAAAAAAGACATGGTGCTGGTCAGCGGCTTTAACGTCTATCCGAACGAAATCGAGGAGGTTGTGACCCTGATGGCGGGCGTGATGGAGTGCGCCTGCGTCGGCGTTCTTGACGACAAATCGGGTGAAGCCGTCAAGCTGGTGATCGTGAAGAAAAATCCCGACCTGACCGAAGCCGAGGTGCGCGCATTTTGCAAGGAAAACCTGACCGGTTACAAGCAGCCCAAGGTGGTCGAGTTTCGCAGCGAACTGCCCAAGACGCCAGTCGGCAAGATTCTTCGCCGCGAACTGCGCGACAAGCGCTGAACCGCCTGCTTTTCGCAGATTGCCCGGCTGTCGCAGGTCCACTGCATCGTTTCGGGCACTCTTTTTTTGTCGGTTGAACCCGCTTGATGCTGTGCGACGACACGGGTTTCATGCCCTTCACCCCTGAGCTTGCTTTTCCCCGGCTTGCCATCCTGAGCGCCCTGGCCCAGGAGCAGCTCGGCCTGATCGGGTTGCTGCACCAGCCGCGCCGAGTCCGCCACGCCCATCGCGACTTCTGGCTGGGCGACCTGCATGGCCATCCGGTGGTGCTGGCCTTGAGCAAAATCGGCAAGGTGGCCGCCGCCACCACCACGGCGGCGCTGATCGAGCGGTTTGGCGTGCGCCAGATTGTTTTTACGGGTGTGGCCGGCGGCCTGGGCCAGGGTGTGAAAATTGGCGACGTGGTGGTGGCCACCGGCTTTGTGCAGCATGACCTGGATGCGTCGCCGCTGTTTGCGCGCTATGAAGTGCCTTTGTATGGCAAAACCTGTTTCCCCAGCGATGCCGGGCTGAGCGCCTTGCTGGCCACGGCCAGCCGCGCGGCGCTGGAGCACACCAGCTTGCGCGCGCTTGGGTTTCAGGATGGCTGCGTTCACCAGGGACTGGTTGCCAGCGGCGACCGGTTTGTGTGCGGCGCCGAAGAATCCCGCCAGCTGCTGCGCTTGATGACCGAGGCCGGCCATGACGTGCTGGCGGTCGAGATGGAGGGCGCCGCCGTGGCCCAGGTTTGCGCGGACTATGGCGTGCCATTTGCCGTCATGCGGACTATTTCCGACCGGGCGGACGACAGCGCGCATGTCGATTTTTCCGATTTCGTGCAGTCTGTCGCCAGTCCCTATGCCCGCCTGGTCATCCAATCGTTTTTGCGCCTGCTCCTAAAAAAATAGCAAGTCTGGTCGGTTCATCAAGCGCACAGCCGGTTTTCCGCTTGGAAAAACCGGCGGCTGGCTACTTCAGCCAGCCGCGCTTGCGAAAATACCACATCGGCACCACGGCGCTGGCCGCCATCAGCACCAAGGCATAGGGGTAACCAAACGTCCACTCAAGCTCCGGAAAGTAGCCCTTGAAGTTCATGCCGTACACGCTGGCAATCAGGGTCGGCGGCAGCAGCGCCACGCTGGCGACCGAAAAGATCTTGATGATCTTGTTTTGGTTGATGTTGATGAAACCGACCGTTGCATCCATCAAAAAGTTGATCTTGTCGAACAAAAAGGCGGTGTGCGAGTCAAGCGAGTCGATATCGCGCAAAATCTGGCGCGCCTCCTCGAACTGCTCGGCGTTAAGCATCTTGCTGCGCATCATGAAGCTCACGGCGCGCCGGGTGTCCATCACATTGCGGCGGATGCGGCCGCTCAGGTCTTCATGGCGGGCGATGGCGCCGAGCACCTCGCCGGCCATGGCGTCGGTCACGTCGCCCGACAGCACCTTGGTGCTGACTTTTTCCAGATCGACATAAATGCCTTCGAGCGTGTCGGCCGAGTATTCGGCATCGGCATCGAACAGCTTGAGCAGCACCTCCTTGGCATCTTCAATCAGGCCGGGCGCGCGGCGCGCCCGCATGCGCAGCAGCCGGAACACCGGCACGTCCTCGTCATGGATCGAAAACAGCACGCCCTTGCTTTTCAGGTCGTCATTGACCAGGTTGAGAATGAAGGCCACGCGCACCGTGCGCGGCTCGTCCGCGTCGGCGATCAGGAAGTCCGACCGGATGTGCAGCTCGCCGTTGTCTTCCTCGTAAAAGCGTGCGGACTCTTCAATGTCCTCGTCCATCGCGTCTTCAGGAATCGACAGGTCGTAGTACTGCTTGATCCAGCGCTTTTCCTCCAGCGTGGGCGATTCCAGGTCCACCCAGATCGGTTGAAAGCGGGACAACTCTTCAAGGGACTCGATTTCCTCCTGGAAAAGCCGGCCATTGACAAGCGTGAAAATGTTGAGCATGGCAAACGCCTTCTTCGGTATGCAGGATCGGGTCCAAAGCGCAGGCCAAGCCTTGGGACCACAACGGGTTGGGTGGATGGCGGCATCGCTTTCAACCCGCAAAAAACTTTATCCGGCGTCGGTTTGCGGCGTCGAAAGCGGCCACCCGGGACGGCTTTGCAAGGGTGTCTCCGTGGCGATTAATCCAAGATTATGGCACTGCCCAGGGCGTCCATACAGCGCCTTGCGGGCCACGCAAGCCGTTGGCGCCTTGCCGAAAACAGCCACCGGCCGGGCAACCGTTCACCGAGCCGCGAACGAAAAAAAGCCCAACAGTGCCAAGGCCGCGCAGCAATGGCTGGCCTGGCGGGCGAGCAAAAAATCAACTGAACACAATTTAAAATACTTAGTTACATCAAGATGAGCTGGTGTTTTGGGAGGCCCGATTTTTTTGGCAGATGTTGGCAACAAGAAAGGCATGGTTTGGCACTATTGAAGACACGGGCGTTTTTGACCGCCTGACAAGCTACCTTTTTTTGTCCGGGCAATGGCTTGCACCGGCCGCTCATAAAAGGCATAGTGAAGTCAGAAAAGTGTTTCCCTGCTGCCTTGTTTTTTGCAGTCGCAGCGTTTTTCAACTTGTTCCAATGCCTGGAAAAGGAGTCTGAGTATGAATCTGACGATCAGCGGCCACCATCTTGAGGTGACGCCGGCACTTCGCAGCTACGTGATGGGAAAGCTCGAGCGCATCACCCGGCATTTTGACCAGGTGGTTGATGTCCGGGTCATCCTGGCGGTGGACAACATGACGGAAAAAGAAAAACGCCAGCGCGCCGAATGCAAGGTCCATGTCAAGGGCCGCGACCTGTTTGCCGAAAGCTCGCATGCCGACTTGTATGCCGCAGTCGATGAGCTGGCTGACAAGCTGGACCGTCAGGTGGGTCGTTACAAGGACAAGGTTCAGGACCATGGCCATGTTTGCGCCAAACGCGCGGAGGCCGCGACCTGAGCCTGCCCAGTTGTCAGATCGCCTCCCCTTTCTGAATGCCCAAAGCGGTCGGCTGAAAGGCTTCCAGGTTGAAAAACTGGCGAGCCGCGGGCGCGCGCAGGCTGGCTGTCAGCACGGGCAGGCAGCTTTTTTTATGGGCTGCCATTTCCCTTGCAGTAAGGTGCATAATCCGGCGACTCAAAGAGCGTTATGAACCGTCTTTTGCAAATCTTACCCCCTCCCCAGGTCCTGGTCCATGTTGAAGCGACCAGCAAGAAGCGCGCCTTCGAAGAGGCCGGGTTGCTGTTCGAGAACCTGCACGGTCTTAACCGCGCGCTCATCACCGACAGCCTGTTTGCCCGGGAGCGCCTGGGCTCGACCGGGCTGGGCCATGGGGTGGCCATACCGCACGGCCGCATCAAGGGACTGAAAACGCCAATGGCGGCAATTTTTCAGTTGCAGGCGCCAATCGGCTTTGACGCGCCCGACGAGCTGGCTGTCAATTTGCTGGTGTTCTTGCTGGTGCCTGAAGCAGCCACCCAGAAACACCTGGAAATATTGTCGGAAATTGCCGAAATGCTGAGCGACAGCCACCTGCGCGAGCAGCTCAAGACAAGTGCCGATGCGGCGGTTCTGCACCACCTGATTGCTGCCTGGCAGTCAGCCCACGAAGTCGGTCCATGAACTTTGGGCCTTCGCCTGACACGCTGGCATGAAGCCTACCGCCGTTAGCGCCGATGTTCTTTTTGAAGACCACCGCGCCAGCCTGAAATGGGAATGGGTGGCCGGCCTGGGCGCCTCCGAGCGGCGGTTTGACGAGGTGGCGGTTCGCGAAGCGCGTTCCGGGGCCGACCTGGTGGGCTACCTCAACTACATCCATCCCTACCGCGTGCAGATCCTGGGGCAGCGCGAGGTGGCCTACCTCACCCAAAGCAGCGCCGATGACAGCGCCCGCCGCATCTCGCGCATCATCACCCTGGAGCCACCGGTGCTGGTGGTGGCCGACGGGCAGGCCGCGCCGGACACCCTGCTGTCGATGTGCGAGCGCGCCCAGCTGCCGATGTTCGCCACACCGGAGTCGGCCGCTTTCGTCATCGATGTGCTGCGCGCCTACCTGTCCCGGCATTTTGCCGAGCGCACCTCCATGCACGGCGTGTTCATGGACATTGTGGGAATGGGCGTCATGATCACCGGCGAGTCCGGCCTGGGCAAAAGCGAGCTCGGCCTGGAGTTGATATCGCGCGGGCATGGTCTGGTGGCGGACGACGCCATCGACCTGTTTCGCATCAACCAGACGGCCATTGAAGGGCGTTGCCCGGATTTGCTGCAAAACCTGCTGGAAGTGCGCGGCATCGGCTTGCTCGACATCAAGGCGATTTTCGGCGAGACCGCCGTGCGCCGCAAGATGCGCCTGAAGATGATTGTGCATCTGGTGCGCCGCGAAACCCTGGAGCGCGACTACGAGCGCATTCCTTATGAGCCGCTCACCCAGGATGTGCTGGGCGTTCCGGTGCGCAAGGTCATCATCCAGGTCGAAGCCGGGCGCAATATCGCCGTGCTGGTCGAGGCGGCGGTGCGCAATGCCATCTTGCAGCTTCGCGGCATCAACACCTACCAGGAGTTTGTCGAGCGCCACCGGAGGGCGATGGAGCAAGATGACTAGCCCCCACGCTCCCCACTGCGTGTGCATCGCTGCCCCCCGAGGGGGCCGCCCCGCCTGCAGTCCGGCGAAGCCGGACCTGCGGCCGGAACTTGCAGGGACAGGTTGCCCCTGCCACCTTTGACGCTCTGACGCTCCCCACTGCGTGTGCATCGCTGCCCTCCGAGGGGGCCGCCCCGCCTGCAGTCCGGCGAAGCCGGGCCTGCGGCCGGAACTTGCAGGGACAGCTAGCCCTGCAAGTTCTGATGCCAAAAATCAGGAGTGGTGATGGTGCCGCACCGGCACTGCTGACCGGTTCGGGCAGTCGGTCTTGTTGCAATTGGCATAAATCGACAGCGAGTGGTCTGAGATCGCAAAGCCTTTGAGTTCTGCCACCGCATGCTGGCGTTTTTCGATTTCAGCATCGTAAAACTCCTCGACCCTGCCGCAGTCCAGGCAGACCAGGTGGTCATGGTGCTGGCCTTCATTGATCTCGTACACCGCCTTGCCCGACTCGAAGTTGCTGCGGTTGATCAAGCCAGCCTGCTCGAACTGCATCAGCACCCGGTACACCGTGGCCAGGCCGATGTCCAGTCGTTCTTCAAGAAGGACCCGAAAGACATCCTCGGCGGTCATGTGGCGCTGCTTGCCCGATTGAAAAATCTCCAGTATTTTCAGGCGCGGCAGGGTTGCCTTCAGGCCGGTGCTCTTTAGCTCGTCAATGTTGCTCATGGGCGTCTCTTTGAAATTTCTGTGGCGTGAGGCGCGGTCCCGGACAGCCCGCACACAGGCCCAAAAGCACCCAGCCGCTACAATGGTCGATCATATCGCTACACCTTTCACTATGTCTGCCCTGACTGCAAATCTTCACCACAGCATTCAAAAACTTCTTGTTGCGGCGGCATGCGCAGTGTTGGCCTCATGCAGCAGCGGCTCGCTGGGCCAGAGTTCGGCCAACCCGGTCAACTGGATCACGCCCTACAAGGTCGATGTGATTCAGGGCAATTTTGTGGCCAAGGAACAGGTCGAGCAGCTCCAGCCGGGCATGTCGCGCGACCAGGTCAAGGCCGTGCTGGGCACGCCCTTGATGACCAGCTTGTTTCACGCCGACCGCTGGGATTATGTGTTCACCTTGAAGCGCCAGGGCGTCGAGCCGCAGTCGTTCAAGTACACCGTGTTTTTCAAGGGCGACCAGCTCGAGCGCTTTTCCGGCGATGCGATGCCCAGCGAAGCGGAGTTCATCGCCACCCTGAGCAGCCGACGAAAGCTGGGAAAAGTGCCGCTGTTAGAAGCGAGCGAAGAGCAGCTCAAGATGGCTGAAAAGTCAAGATCTTCAGCGTCCGGCACCCCGCTGGAGTCCGCCGCTGCCGGCCCAGCGGCAGATGCGCCGCTGCGCGTTTATCCGCCGCTTGAAAGCCCGAAGCAGTGAGCGCCGCCATGGCAACAGAATCCGGCCGCCTGAAGATCGCGGTGGCCGGCGCCAGCGGGCGCATGGGCCAGATGCTGATCGAGGCGGTCAACGCCAGCGCTGACTGCCAGCTGACGGGCGCACTCGATGTGGCGTTGAGCCCCGCCATCGGCGCGGACGCCTGCGCGTTCGCCGGCCGCTCCAGCGGCACGCTGATTGAATCGGACATTCGCCACGGCTTGCAGCATTCCCGCATCCTGATCGACTTCACCCGTCCCGAAGGCACGCTGGCCCATCTGGCGGTCTGCCGGGAACTGGGAATCCAGCTGGTGATTGGCACCACCGGCTTTTCAGACGCCCAGAAAGCCGAGATTGCCGACGCGGCCCGGGACATTGCGATTGTCATGGCGCCCAACATGAGCGTCGGTGTGAACGTCACCCTCAAATTGCTGGACCTGGCCGCCAAGGCGCTGTCCACCGGCTACGATATTGAAATCATCGAGGCGCACCACCGCCACAAGGTCGATGCGCCTTCGGGCACAGCGCTGAAGATGGGCGAAGTGATTGCCAGCGCGCTCGGCCGCGACCTGAAAGACTGCGCCGTGTTTGCGCGGCAAGGCGTCACCGGCGAACGCGATCCGTCGAGCATCGGTTTTGCCACTGTGCGCGGCGGCGACGTCGTCGGCGACCACAGCGTGCTGTTCCTGGGCGACGGCGAGCGCATCGAAATCAGCCACAAGTCGTCAAGCCGCGTCACCTACGCGCAGGGCAGCCTGCGCGCGGCGCGTTTCCTGGCCGGGCAGCAGCGCGGCTTGTTTGACATGTTCGATGTCCTCCAGCTGAAATGATGCCGGCATGAGCCTGCTGGCGTTGATCACGCAAGGCGGCCTTGTCAGCCAGGCGGTTGCCCTGCTGCTGCTGGCCATGTCCGTCGCCAGCTGGGTGGTCATCTTGTGGAAAGCCTGGCTGCTGCAGCGGGCCGCCAGCGATGTGGCGCGCAGCACGGCGGCTTTCTGGCAATCGGCATCGGTCGAGGCGGCCTGCGGAAAGATGGCCGCTTTTGACCGCAATGCCCTGGTGCTGCCGCTGGTGCTGGCAACCCAGGCGCGGGCACAGGGCACGCTGGCCGGCGCCGGCGACACGGCCGCGCAACTGACCCGGGTGCTGCGGGGCGCGCTGCACGCTGTGCTGCACAAGCTGCAGTTTGGCCAGATATTGCTGGCCACGGTCGGCTCGACCGCGCCTTTTGTCGGGCTGCTCGGAACGGTGTGGGGCATCTACCATGCGCTGGCCGGCATGGCCACGGCCGGGCAGGTCACGATTGACAAGGTGGCGGGGCCGGTGGGCGAAGCCCTGGTCATGACGGCCGCCGGCCTGGTGGTGGCGATTCCGGCAGTGCTGGCCTACAACGTGTTCGGCCGCAGCATTGGCCGCATCGAGGCCGACCTGGAAGGCTTTGCCTTCGATTTGCGCGATTTACTGTCGCCCACGTTTGTCGCTGCGCGTACGGCACGGCCGCCCGAGGGGGCCATCCCGCCTGCGGCCTGGCAAAGCCAGTTCCACGGCGGGAGCTTGGAGGAGCAGGGAGATCGCTCGCAAGCGCGCGACGGGGACGCCGCGCCATGACCTTTGGCCGGCTTGAACGCACGCCTGCAGCGCAGCCCATGAGTGACATCAATGTCACGCCGCTGGTCGATGTGATGCTGGTGCTGGTGGTAATTTTCATCATCACCGCGCCGCTGCTGGCCAGCGCCATCCGGCTGGACCTGCCCAAAACCGAGGCTGCCCAAGCCATCGACACGCCGCGCTTTGTGGCGCTGGCCGTGGACCGGTCCGGCCAGGCTTTTCTGAGCGGCAAGCCGGTGGCGCTGGACGAGCTGGCGCGCCAGCTAAGGCAGGCGGCGAGCCGCGATCCCGACACCGAGGTGCAGCTGCGTGCCGACGACGCGGTTCCCTATGGCAAGGTGGTCGAGGTGATCGGCCTGGCGCAAATTGCCGGTCTTAGCCGCATCGGCTTTGTCGCCGAACCCGCGCCGGCCGTTCTGCCGGCCCCACTGCCGGTCCGTTAGGCAGCGCCCGCACCGCCAGACCCTAAAATCGAGTGTCCGCAGCCAACGCTGCCCGCCCCATTTCCGGGGTTCTTTGTTTTTTCCGGTAGCTAGATTTTTCATGCAAGACAAATACAACCACATCGATGTCGAGCGCAGCGCGCAATCCCACTGGACCGCTGCCGACGCCTACCGGGTGAGCGAAGACACGGACCGCAAGAAATACTATGCCTGCTCCATGCTGCCCTACCCGAGCGGCAAGCTGCACATGGGCCATGTGCGCAACTACACCATCAACGACATGCTGACCCGGTATCTGCGCATGAAGGGCTACAACGTCCTGATGCCGATGGGCTGGGACGCGTTCGGCCTGCCGGCCGAGAATGCCGCGATGAAAAACGGCGTGCCGCCCGCCCAATGGACCCACGACAACATCGCCTACATGAAAAAGCAGATGCAGGCGATGGGGCTGGCCATTGACTGGAGCCGGGAGATCGCCACCTGCGAGCCCAGCTACTACAAGTGGAACCAGTGGCTGTTCCTGAAAATGCTCGAAAAAGGCATTGCCTACCGCAAGACCCAGGTCGTCAACTGGGACCCGGTCGACCAGACCGTGCTGGCCAACGAGCAGGTGATCGACGGCAAGGGCTGGCGCACCGGCGCGATGGTCGAAAAGCGCGAGATTCCGGGCTACTACCTCAAGATCACCGATTACGCCGAAGAGCTGCTGGGCAGCGTGCAGCACCAGCTGCCGGGCTGGCCCGAACGCGTCAAGCTGATGCAGGAAAACTGGATCGGCAAAAGCGAAGGCGTGCGCTTTGCGTTCACCCACAGCATCCAGGGCAGCGACGGGACGCTGATCGGCGGCGGCCGCTTGCATGTCTTCACCACCCGCGTCGACACCATCATGGGCGTGACCTTTTGCGCCGTCGCGCCCGAGCATCCGCTGGCGCTGCATGCGGCCCTGCAAAATCCGGCGCTCGCAGCGTTCATCGCCGAATGCCAATCCGGCGGCACCACCGAGGCCGAGCTGGCCGTGCAGGAGAAAAAAGGCCGACGTACCGGCCTGCTGGTCACGCACCCGCTGACCGGCAAGGCGGTCGAGGTCTGGATCGGCAACTATGTCCTGATGAGCTACGGCGACGGAGCGGTGATGGGCGTGCCGGCGCATGACGAGCGCGACTTTGAATTTGCCAAAAAATATGACCTGCCGATCCGGCAGGTCACCGATGTTCCAGGCAAGGCCTACAGCCTGGAGGCCTGGGCCGACTGGTATGGCGACAAGCAGCAGGGCGTGGCCGTCAATTCCGGCAAGTACGACGGTCTGGCCTTCAAGGCCGCGGTCGATGCCGTTGCCGCCGACCTGGCCGCACTCGGCCTGGGTGAGAAAAAAACCACCTGGCGGCTGCGCGACTGGGGCGTGAGCCGCCAGCGCTACTGGGGTACGCCGATCCCGGTCATCCATTGCGCGGTGCATGGCGCGGTGCCGGTACCCGAAAAAGACCTGCCGGTGGTGCTGCCGCTCGACTGCGTGCCCGACGGCTCGGGCAACCCGCTGCTCAGGCACGAAGGCTTTCATGCCGGTGTCACCTGCCCGGTCTGCGGCCAGAGCGCCCGCCGCGAAACCGACACC
>JACMQR010000287.1 GCA_014376885.1 Polaromonas sp. | reverse complement strand
TTGCCAGTATCTACACCGCCGGCCTGGTGATGACCGCGTACGAGTTTGACTTTTTCGGCCGCGTCGCCAGCCTGAAGGAGGCCGCACTCAGCCAGTTCCTGGCCACCCTGGAGGGGCGCAAAACCGCACAGATCAGCCTGATTTCCGCCGTGGCCAGCAGCTACCTCAGCCTGCTGGCCGATGAGGAGCTGATCGGCATCACCCGGCAAACGCTGGCCACCCGCGAGGACTCCTACCGCCTGAGCAAGCTGCGCTTTGACAGCGGCGTGGCCTCCGAGCTGGACGTTCGCCAGGCCGAGTCGCTGATCGAGGCGGCGCGCGTGTCGCTGGCGCAGCTGACGCGCCAGCGCGCGCTGGACCAGAACGCGCTGGTGCTGCTGCTGGGCCAGCCTCTGACCGACGATCTGGCCGTGGCGCTGCCTGCGGGCCAGGGCCTGGCCGACATGGCGCTGATGGCCGACGTGCCGGCGGGCCTGCCGTCCGACCTGCTGACGCGCCGTCCCGACGTGCGCCAGGCCGAGCAACTGCTGCTGGCGTCCAACGCCAACATCGGCGCCGCCCGGGCGGCGTTTTTTCCGCGTATCGCGCTGACCGCCAGTGCGGGCAGCCCCAGCTCCCACCTGGGCGACCTGTTCAAAAGGGGCTCTTTCGGCTGGACGCTGGCGCCGCAGCTGCTGCTGCCGATTTTCGATGCCGGCCGCAACCGCGCCGGGCTGGAGTCGGCCAGAGCCGGGCAGGGCATTGCCGTGGCGCAGTATGAAAAGTCGATCCAGACCGCGTTTCGGGAGGTCGCCGATGCGCTGGCCGGCCGAGCCACGCTGGGCGAGCAGCTGCGGGCCAGCCAGGCGCAGGCTGCTGCCGAGGGCGTTCGCTACCGGCTGTCCAACCTGCGCTACCAGGGCGGCATTGCCAGCCAGCTTGACCTGCTCGACGCGCAGCGCTCGCTGTTCACGGCCCAGCAGGCGGTGGTGCAAACCCGGCTGGCGCAGCTGCAAAGCCAGCTCGCGCTGTACCGGGCGCTGGGCGGCGGCTGGGCGGAGCCGGGCGAGGCCGCGCCGCTGGCCGGTGCCGTGCCTGTGCCCACGCCGTAGCCTTAGCCTCAAAAATGCTGATTGCGCTTGTCCAGACAGCGCAATCAGCTGTCAAATGTCTAACAATGTGACCGGCGCCGAGAGACTTAGCCAGCGCCTGGCGGCCGCCTGCAGGGTCTGCGGATCGCCGGTCGCCAGCAGGCTGACCCGGCCGGGCGGCGGGTGGATTGGCGTCGGGCCGGGCAGCAACCGCTGCCGCGCCTGCCGGGCGACCGCCTCGCCGTTGTCCACCAGTTGCACGCCAGAGCCGAGCAGGGCGCGCAGCTGATCGCTGGCCAGCGGATAGTGGGTGCAACCGAGCACCAGCGTGTCGATCTGATCATTTTCAGTGCCAAAAAGCCCTATTGTGCTTGTGTAGCGGGCACAGAGCGCTATCGTTTCCGTAGTGTCACCGGTTTTTGCGCTGGCCTCGATGGCGTGGGCCAGGCCATCGCAAGGCTGCAGGATGAAGGTGGCTTTTCCGGCTTGCGCTGCCAGCAGTGCCTGGAACTTGTCGCTGGAAAGCAGGCCGCGCGTAGCCATCACGCCGATGCGCCCGGTCCGGCTGAACGCCACGGCGGGTTTCAGCGCCGGCTCGACGCCGATCAGCGCCAGCCCCGGATGCTCGGCGCGCAGCAGTTGGATTGCGGCGGCCGTGGCCGTGTTGCAGGCCATCACCAGCGCCTTGACGTTCTGGCTGACCAGGTGGTGAACGATGGCGCGGGAGCGGGCCAGCACATGCGCCGCGTCCCGTTCACCGTAGGGCGCGTGGCCGCTGTCGGCGATATAGATGAAGTGTTCGTGCGGCAATTCAGCCCGCAGCGCCCGCAAGACGCTCAGGCCGCCGATGCCGCTGTCAAACACCCCGATGGCGCGGTTCATCAGCGACGGCTTGCCTGATGGTGGTTTTCAGGCATTGAGGACGGCAATATCCTTGAATTCGCCCGTCGCTATCCTTTTCTCCCATTCGGCCGGGCCGGTGATGTGGGCGCTGGTGCCGCCGGAATCGACCGCTACGGTGACGGGCATATCAACCACATCGAACTCGTAAATCGCTTCCATGCCCAGGTCGGCAAAACCGACGACTTCGGCATGCTTGATGGCTTTGGACACCAGGTAGGCCGCGCCGCCGACAGCCATTAAATAAGCGCTCTGGTGTTTCTTGATGGCCGCAATCGCGACCGGGCCGCGCTCGGCCTTGCCGACCATGGAGATCAGGCCAGTTTGCGCGAGCATCATTTCGGTGAAACCGTC